>CAMOQY010000039.1 GCA_946623295.1 uncultured Lachnospiraceae bacterium
CGGGCTGGATCCTGACGCCCGCGCCGTAGGTGCTCTTTCCGCCCTTTATGCTGCCTGGAGTATCGCTGCAGTCGGTGACGGTGAGCTTGCCGCCCGTCTGGACGCGTATCACGCGGCTGTTTCCGTTTGATATGATGCTGTGACCGTTAAGGCAGATCGTCACGTCGCCCGTAATATCCTGCATCGCGCTCACGTTCACGTCGGAAGTAAGGAAATACACGCCGTCGGTGGTCGGAAGCTTGGTCGTCTCCGTCCACTCCTCGTACGAAACTCCGTCATGCACGTGGGGTTTGTAGACTCTCACTTCCGCAGTGGCCGTAAAGCCGCCGTCCTCGGTGGTAACAGTGATCGTCGCATTTCCTTCGGCCACGCCTGTCACAACGCCATTTGCATCCACCGTAGCTACCGATCCATCGCTGCTCGTCCAGGTGACGTTCTGATTGTCGGCGCCTACAGGGGTGATCTCCGCCGTCAGCGTGGCGGTGCCCTCCTCGGGCACTTTGAGCGACTCGGGAGAAACGCTTACTCCCGCGACCGCGGCCGTAGGCTTGAGCATAAGCCTGCCGTTGTCGAGGGCCACGTTATAACCATCCGCGTCAGAGGTAAAGAAATCCTTGCTGCCGTCAGGTACTGCGGAGCCCTCCGCCGTGAAATAAGGCTCTTCCGTATATCTGGCGTCTGTAGCGCTGTTCTCAAGACTTATGCCGATAGAAGCTCCGTCAGCGAGCCCTGCGGGATCGATATATACATAAGAATAAGGAAGGCCCGACGTAAATCTGCGAAGCACTACGTTCTGCGCGGTACCGGGCTCCGTCTCGGTCTTTTTGGCTGTATTGCCGGTCACCTTGACTGCGCCCTTGAGTACCAGCATGCCCATGCGCGAAGCGCCATCAACGGTGCCGCGCGAAATATGGAGCGCACCAAAGCCGGAGGTCGAGTTGTTTTCGGTAACGGTAGTTCCATCCAGCGTCATCGTGCCGCCCAGCAGTACCGCGGCGCTGCCGTTTTTTGCGCTGTTGCCGGTGATCTGCGAATTGGTTATCGTGGCGCTTGCGCCGCCGGTCAGGTACATGGCGCCGCCTTCGCTCTCTGTTGTATTATTCGTGATCTGCGCATCCGAAATAGTCAGGACCGCGCCGGAGCCGGCGTAAATAGCTCCGCCGTGTTTCGTGGTGGACGTATTTCCGGTGATCGTACCGCCGGTCATGTTGAAGACTGCGCCTGCGGAGGCTCCCGTTCCCTTTGCTGCCAAAACTATGGCTCCGCCTCTGGTGGCGGTGTTGCCGGTGAGCGAGCCGCTGTACATATTAAAGATACCGCCGGGGTTATCGGCATTGCCGCCCTGCACGTATACGGCGCCGCCCTCGCCTCCGGAAGAACCAGAATCGACCGAGGTGCCGCCCGTAATAGTAATATTGGAAAGGTTAAATACAGCGCCCGAATTGACGCCTATCACAGCGCCGTAGGTGCTCCTGCCTCCGGTGATGGATCCGGGAGATTCGGCATCGTCGACGATCGACAGCGCAGCTCCGGCCATGATGCGGATAGCTCTGCCGGCTGCGGGCGCCGTAACGGTGTGACCGTTAAAGCAGAGAGTGATATTCTCCCCTCCCGGGATGATGCACGCCTCATCAAGCGTCACGTCGCTGCTCAGATAATAGTTGCCGCTTGTCGTGGGAAGCGTCGTTGCCGACGTCCATTTATCAAATGAAAGTCCGTCATGCTCGTGAACGACCACTTCCGTGACCGTGACAAGGCAGGAGGCGGTGTATTCGGAGTTCACCTTCGAGGTGACAGTAATGGTTGCCTCACCGGCGGAAACACCCGTTACAACGCCGTTCTCATCGACTGTGGCGATGCCCGGAGCGGAGGTCGTCCACGTTACGCCCTTGTCCGTATCGGGGGTGTTCTCCGGGATAAAATCAGGGGTCAGAGTGGAAGTCTTGCCCACCTCTGCTTCCGCCGTGGCAGGCAGTCTGATACCCCTGATCGCGGCGTCGACCAGGACCAGTTTGCCCGAGCCGTCGTCTACGAGCATCTTGGTATCGTCCTTGAGCCACGTCCAGCTGCCCTTAAGACTTCCGGTGATAGTGGCAAGCTCAGCTCCCTCAGCGGGATCCGCCACGTAACTGACGTCGACGTCCGCGTCATCGCCAGCATTCTTGATAGAGAAGGTATTGGCCGCATTCTGCAGCGTGAAGCCCGCAGCGGAGCCGTTGCCCTTCTTGTTGTTCTTTACGATGTTTGAGCCTTCAAGGGTGGCATTATTGCCGAGCAGGTATATACATCCCGTGTAGTTTCCGCTGTCGATAGTAGTATTCCCGGTTACCGTGCAATCCTTGAACGTCACCGTCGCACCGGAAGCGCTGGACGAGTATACGCTGGCCGTCCTGCCGCTGTTGCCCGTGAACAGGCAGCTGTCAAATACGATCTTGGAAGAACCAGTGCCGCGGATGACAGGAAAATGGTTTCCTGACGTCGCGGTGGAGCTGTTGTCTTTGATCTCACAATTCTTGATTGTGGCAAGACCTGAACTCGCCGCATAGAGCACCGGCGCATAGCCGCTGGAGGTGCAGTTGGTGATCGTGCAGCCCGTCATAGTGAGCGTCGTCGTGCCCTGCACGGTGATGCAGGTGCCGTTATTGGTACCTTTGATGCCATCTATAGCAACGTTTGTGAGGGTGATCGAGCCGGCCGCTCCGGAATTTGATCCCATAAGCGCGTTGCCGCCGCTTACGCTGCGGGTGATCTTGCCGGTAGTGCCGCAGTTCTCGATCGTCAGAGCGATATCACTTCCGTTTACCCGGTATACCGAACCCCATGCAGTGGATGTGGAGTTTATGCTGTATCCGTTCATGCACAGTTCTATATCCTGACCGCCGGTCAGATCATGCCGGGCATTGACGGTAATATCCCTCGTGAGATAATACTTGCCCGATGACAGAGGCAGAGACGTGCTCTCTCCCTCTCCGTCGCCCCACGCGATCCAGTTTCCGTCGCTGTGATCATGTCCCAGATCGACGTGCACGGCTCCGCGCTCGCCCTCCTCGGACACAGAGATCACAGGCGCATATGAAAATACGAGCGCCATGGAAAGAACAACTGCGAGAAATCTTCTGAATTTCGGCATAGGCTCCTCCTTATCAAAAAACAGAACAGTATCCCAATAGGTGCAAGCCCCTATTCCGGAATCACTGTCCTGCATTAACAATCGAAAATTTGCATATATTGTATGATTTTCAGTACACCGTAATGTTACAATACTTTACAAATAATGTCAATGATTCCGCTGTTTATGAAATGAAAAAATTTTCATAAGCTCAGTTTTTTTTAATTTTTTTCATCCTCGGGTTTATTTCCCTGCATAAAAGCCCATTTGTCCGGATGAAAAGCCGCGGTCCTTACAGCCCCATTTCTTCTTTTACCTGTCTGAAGCATTCTACCGCGAAATCAAGATCTTCCTTTGTATGACCTGCCGAGATCTGGGTGCGGATCCTGTCGCGGCCCTTCGGAACGACGGGATAACAGAAGCCCACGACGTAAACGCCCTTTTCCAGCATGCGCTTCGCGAATTCGTTGGCGATCTTCGGATCATAGAGCATGACGGGGACGATGGGGTGCTCGCCGGGCAGCAGATCAAAGCCAACCTTTTCCATCTCCTGACGGAAGTAGCGCGCATTTTCGTGCACCTTGTCGCGCAGAGCCGTGGACGAGCTGAGCATCTCAATAGTTTTGAGAGTGGCGGCGCAGATGGCCGGCGCAAGGGTATTGGAGAAAAGATACGGGCGGCTGCGCTGGCGCAGCAGGTCTACTATGACGCGGCTCGAAGCTGTATAGCCGCCGGAGGCTCCGCCCATGGCCTTGCCGAAGGTACCCGTGATGATATCGACCCTGCCCATGACGCCGCAGTACTCAGCGGTGCCGCGTCCGTGCTCGCCCATAAATCCCACTGCGTGGCTGTCGTCAAGCATGGTCATGGCGCCGTATTCGTCCGCCAGATCACAGATCCCCTTCATGTTTGCGATGTATCCGTCCATGGAAAAGACGCCGTCGGTGGCGATCAGGATCTGTTTGCAGCCCTCTGCCCTTGCCGCCTCAAGCTGCGCTCTCAGATCGTCCATATCATTGTTTTTATAACGGTAACGGTGGGCCTTGCAAAGCCTCACGCCATCGATGATCGAAGCATGGTTGAGCTCGTCGGAAATGACCGCATCGTCGGGTCCCAGCAGAGTCTCGAAAAGTCCTCCGTTTGCGTCGAAGCAGGAGCTGTAGAGGATCGCGTCCTCCATACCCGCAAACTGCGCGATCGCTTTTTCCAGATCCTTGTGGATCTGCTGTGTGCCGCAGATAAAGCGGACCGAAGAGAGGCCGAAGCCCCAGGTGTCGTAGCTGGCTTTTGCGGCCTCGATGAGCTCGGGGCTGTTGGAAAGGCCGAGGTAATTGTTTGCGCACATATTGACCACGCGGCTGCTTACCGTCGTATCGATACGCGAGCGCTGCGGAGTGGTGATGATGCGTTCTTCCTTATATGTACCGGCCTCGCGAATCGCGGCCAGCTCGTCGGCGTATTTCTGATATGCTTTTTTCATTGTATGATCCTCCTTAATCTGCAGCTTTTTACCGTAATATTTTTCCTTACATGTTCCGGGTTGAAACCTTCACCGGCGCGCCATCACGTGTCAGCTTAAAAACACACCTCAAGGCGGTACTCTGAGGCCGCCGGCGCGCCGGCGCAGGGGCTACTTGCGGCTCCAGTCGAGCACCACCTTGCCGGAATTGCCGCTGCGCATGGCATCAAAGCCCTTCTGGAAATCGGTATAATGGAAGCGGTGTGTGATAACGGGCGTCAGGTCGAGTCCACCCTGGACCATATATGACATCTGATGCCAGTTGTCCATCTTGCGTCCGTAGATCCCCTGAAGAGTGAGTCCGCGTGTGATGATATCGTTCATATCCAGCTCGATGGGCTTGGGACCGAGACCGAGAAGGCTGATCTTTCCGCCGTTTCTCATGGTGCTGACCATCTGCTTGAAGGCCGCGCCGCTGCCGCTCATCTCAAGGCCGATATCAAAGCCCTCGACGATCTTGAGCCTGCGCATGACCTCGCAAAGATCCTCCCTGCCGATATTTACCGCGGCGTCCACGCCCATTTTTTCGGCAAGGTTCAGCCGGTAATCATTGAGGTCTGTGATGACTACGCGCCGCGCGCCCGCAAATTTGCAGATGCCGGCCGCGATTATGCCGATGGGACCGGCGCCGGTAATAAGCACATCCTCTCCGATAAGATCCCACATCAGCGCGGTATGCGTAGCGTTGCCGAATGCGTCAAAGAACGAGACCACGTCTTCGTCCAGCTCCGGGTCGATAGCGATAACGTTTTTCGCGGGGATGCAGAGGTATTCGGCAAACGCGCCGTTCCTGTCCACGCCCACGCCGATAGTTTCATGGCACCACTGGATATTTCCGGTGTGGCAGTTGCGGCAGTGGCCGCAGGTGATGTGGCCTTCGCCGCTGACCCTCTGCCCGACGGTAAAGCCGGTGACTCCGGCCCCGAGCTGCGCGATCTCTCCGACATACTCGTGTCCGATGGTCTGACCTATATGGACATGCTCCTTTGACCAGTCGGTCCAGTCATAAATATGCACATCCGTTCCGCATATCGCGGTCTTATGGATCTTGATCAGCACCTCGCCCGGGCCGACCTCCGGCACAGGTACGCGCGCGAGCGCAAGCCCCTCTCCGTCAACGTGCTTGATGATAGCATCCATCATTTTCTGTTCCATTTTTCTCCTCCGTCAAGCTGCTTTTTTTCTGCGGCTCCGTTTGGCATCGTGCGCCTCGGGCGCCGTCAGACTAAACAGCTTTCCTGTCCGGCTTTCATAAAAAAGCTGTTTGACATTTTTGAATTTACTTATATAATAAAATAAATTTATCTATGACACAATTATTGTAGCCACATGGTTGATATGACAGTTCTTCATGAAAGGAAACGGTATGGACTCGAACAAATATGAGGCTTTCCTGCTTGCCGTAGATCACGGTTCTCTGACAGCCGCTGCTGAATATCTCGGATATACTCAGTCCGGCATAACCCGTATCATCAAGAGCCTTGAAGATGAACTCGGGTTTCCCCTTTTTATCCGGAATAAAAAGGGCGTTACACTGACCGAAAACGGCAAAACCATGGTGCCGATATTCCGCGAGATCTCCCATGCGCTTCAGAACGTTCAGCAGATCAGCGCGGATATACGCGGAACTGTACGCGGCACCCTCTCCATAGGCAGCTATAACAGTATAGCCGGATCGTGGATGCCTTTTTTCCTGAAGGGCTTCCGCGAGCTTTATCCCGGCGTGTCCATCAGCCTGCACGAGGGCGGGAACATGACTATGGAAAGGTTCATCAATGAAAAGTCCGTCGACTGCTGCTTTTGCTCGAGGCTTACCGGGGCCGTCTACGACTGGATACCGCTGTACGAGGACGAGGTAGTGGCCTGGCTGCCTGCAAATCATCCGATGGCAGGGAAAAAATCTTTCCCTGTAAAGATGATACCGGATTCTCCCTTTATACACACCACTCCCGGTCAGGATACGGAGATCGACCGCCTGCTCAAAAAGCTGGATATCACCCCCGACGTAAAGTTTACGACCATGAATGCTTTCACGACCTACAACATGGTCGCGGCCGGGCTCGGCATCAGCATCGATCAGCGCCTGCGCTCGCAGAAATGGAACGCCGACGTCGTGGAGCTGCCCTTCGCGCCCAGGCAGTATGAGGAGCTCGGGATCGCCGTGCCGTCTCTGTCCGAGGCCTCGCCGGCTACAAAGAAATTTATAAAATACGTTCAGACGATAAACATCAATGAGCTTGAGTTCTGACAAGGCGGAGCGGCCACTCCTCCTGCACGGACCCTGCGGGCTCTCCCGAGATGCGTTCACAGACCTTCGCGATCTGAGCGAGGGTCTTTTCTTTTTCCTCCGGATCGGTCATTTCCGCGAGCAGTTCCGTCACCGGGACGGCGCGCAGCGGATGGGACTCGTCCTGCACGGCTTTGAACAGAGAATAGCCTGCGCGGGTGATCTTTCCGGCGGAGACGTAGATATGGAGGACCATCCCGTACTCGGAGAGGGTCTCCGGAACGGAACTCATGTAGCCGGTGATCGGCGACATGGTCACGTTTCCGAGGCATCCGGCCACGAGCGTTCCGCCGATACAGCTGACGCGCTGAGTCGTGTGCGAGTGCGAGGCCACGACAGCGTCAAAGCCCATCCCGGCCATTTTTTCAAAGAAATATTCCGACGCCTTTCCGGGTTCGGTATTGAACTGTCCGCCGGTGTGCGGGCAGATGATGACGACGTCGGCCTTGCTTCGCGCCAGCTCATAGTCGGCGCGGAGCTTTTCCATAAAAGGCTCTGTCTCTTCGGGCGTAAAAGCGTCGTCCGCAAAGGCCACCGGCTGGTGCATGGCGCGGCGCAGCTGGGCTCTTTCCTCAAAGCTGAGCGGGCGGCCGAGCTTACTTTCGACAAACGCGAAGGTCTCCTTTACGCACGGCTCCTCGGGCAGGCGCATTACCGGAGAGGTATACGGGCGCAGGAAATTGGCGTGCTCATATGCGCCGTCAAAGCTGTATTTTTTGCTGTTGGAAGCGTAATTCGCGGAAACGGAATAGGAAAGCAGAGCCACCGTGGTCTCTCCCAGACGCACGTACAGGCTGCGGTCCTGCGGGATCTCGTCGTAGGTACCGGTGTGGGCCATACCCTTTTTGTCCAGCACGCGGCACGTCCGCAGCAGCGCGTCCATCCCGCGGTCCATCATATGATTGTTGGCTGTGGTGACTGCGTCGACTCCTATTGCCTTTAGCGCATCCACGATGGAATCCGGGGTGTTCATGGAAAAGATATTCGGCGTATAGCCTGCTTCCTCGCCGCCCAGAGGGGTCTCAAGGTTTGCGACCGTGTAGTCGGATGCTGACAGGGTGCCGGAAAGCGGCGCAACTGCCGGCAGAAAATCATAGGTGCCGTCCGGGCGCAGCGCCTCGCGCAGCACCGGAAGCTCTATCACCACATCTCCTATAAATGATATTCTGTACTCTTTCATACGCTATCCCGCTTATTGCTTCTCCCGCTGTTTTTCCGGGCCGCAGCCTTGCCGCCGGTCCGGCCCGCTTACAGGATAACTATATCACAATATGGCTGAAGCAGGCGAACTTTTTTAAATCATATTTGTCATGACAAAACGGTAAACTCAATGGGTTGACCGATAATGCAAAAAAGTGCATACTTCTATCAGAATGCCGTAAAAGCAGGCGGCGAGGAGGTCATATGTACGATATTATCATCAAAAACGGGCTTATAGTGGACGGCACGGGCGGAAAGCCCTATCACGGATGCGTGTGCATCAAGGGCGAAACGATAGCCAGGGTCGTCAGATACGACTCGGACTGTGAGGCCGCGGGCTCCGAGTGCAGCGGGTCCATCCCCGAAGCCGCGCTGGTCCTGGACGCAGGCGGGCATGTCATTTCACCGGGCTTTATCGACATTCATACCCACTCTGACTATTCGCATCTGTCTGATCCGCTGCGCCGCTCATGCGTAGGGTCCGGGCTGACTCTCGAGGTCGTCGGCAACTGCGGCAAATCCGCGATCCCGGTGGCGGATCCGACTACGGAACACCTCTACGCTATCTCGAATCTTATCTCAAGCACAGTCAGCAGGGCGGATTTTCACGCGTATGACGTGGAAAGCTTCGGAGAAAACATCGCGGAAAAAGGATCGGCAGTGAACGTCGCCACGCTCATCGGACACGGCAATCTGAGAAATATGATCTCCGGTATGGAGATGCGCCAGCTTACCCCCGAAGAGCTCGACCGGATGTGTGAGCTCTGCGGCAGGATGCTTGATCAGGGAGCGCTTGGCGTGTCCCTGGGTCTTATATATGTACCTGGAAATTTCTGCAATACGGATGAGCTGATGGCGCTGGCGCGTGTTGTCGCGAGCCGCGGCAAGGTCATCTGCGTCCATATGCGCAACGAAAATGATCACGTGTTCGAGGCGGTCGACGAGGTGATAAATATATCCCGCGAAACCGGATGCCGCATGGAGATCTCGCATTTCAAGCTCATGGGGCGCCGCCAGTGGGGAAAGGCCCGCGAGCTGCTCGCCAGGATCGACCGCGCGAAGGCGCAGGGCGCCAGGATCACCTGCGATCAGTATCCGTATACTTTTTCCATGTCGGGGATCGCTGCCTGTTTTCCTACCTGGGCGCAGGACGGCGGACATCCGGCGCTTGCCGCACGGGCTGCGGATGATGCGACCTGGGAAAAGATGCTCCCCGAGGCCATGCGTATCATCGACAGCCGCGGCGGCATCGAGAATATCACCATCTGCAACACGGGAAGGGTCAACTACCCCGAGATGATAGGAAAGACCTGGCCGGAGCTGGCCGCCGAGCAGGGTCTTCCGGTCATGGACGCGCTCCGCGCGGCTGTGATCAAGTGTAATGGAACTATGATGTGCTTTTATAAGAATATGTCCGACGAGGATGTATTGACCATCATGTCGCGTCCGGATGTCTCCGTTATATCTGACGGGACCGGATTTAACGTCGATCATTACACGGGCGCGCCTCACCCGAGAAACATCGGAACCTTCCCGAGATTTCTCAGGCTTACGCGCGAGCATGATTTAATGCCTATTGAAACTGCCGTCGCCAAGATGACCTCTCTGCCCGCTTCCGTGATGAAGCTGGACGACCGCTTCGGTTTTCTGAGGGAGGGATATGCCGCTTCGATCACGGTGTTTGATAAGGATACCGTTTCCGACCATGCCTCGATGAAGGACGGAACTCTTGCCTCGGAGGGTATCGACCTGGTGCTGGTCAACGGGCGCGTGGTCTTCGACCACGGAACGCACACCGGCAATCTCCCCGGCAGACTAATAGCGAGGTGACTACGGCGGGCGCGGGTTCTGGCACACTGCGCAGCAGCTTTTCGGTATATTTGAGACGACTGCGGCGGGTGCGGGTTTTTGGCACACTGCGCCGCAGCTTTTCCTGTATAGTCTGTGCAGACTCAGC
>CAMOQY010000040.1 GCA_946623295.1 uncultured Lachnospiraceae bacterium
AAAAAAATACGATAAACGCTTCGATTATGATTGCAACAATCTACTGAATGTATTATCATAAAAATGTCCGGCAGTGCCGCCGGTTTTTTTTCAGCAGTTTACTGTAACGATAAAGTTGTTTGTTAAAGGAGTGTTCGATGTCGTCTTCGTGGATCATAGCCGGACAAATACTGACTTTCATAAGCTATTTGTTTTTTTGGATTTCACGTTTTATAAAGCGCAAGCATCAAATCCTCTTCTGGGACAATATCAGCAGGGTCATTGCTATTCTGGCTTTTGTGTTTCTGGGTACATATGACGGCATAAAAAACACGCTGTTTGTTATTCTGAGAAACCTGCTGGGGCAGTTTACAAATAAAAAAAAGAAGCAGTACAAACTGATAACACTATTTGCTCTGTTTATACTGCTCGTATTGATCTACGGGCTGGATTTCCATGGGCTTTCAACCATATGTATTGCCATATGCGGCTTATTGAACCTGTTCGCGGTTATTATGCTCAATGAGCAGGGGATGAGGCTGTTTGGCATGATAGGTTCGGTCTTCTATATGGGATTCATGTTCTTTTCGGGGAATATCACCGGTTTTATATGTGAGCTGATAGGTTTCTGTGTAATGACTGCAAGCTTTATTAAATACGGAAAGAAGGGGGATTTCCATGTCAGAGTTCAGTATGGAAAATGAGCGGATCTTTTTTGACGACAGACACGTATGCAGCGTTGGAAGGCTGCTTGCGGAGATCGGAGGTTCCGAAACGCCTGCTTCCGAGGCGGGACTTGATATTTCCCGTGCCTCCTCATACCGGGGAGACGGATTATGGGAGTTTCGGCATACGGTCCGCAATGATTCGCCGGATACTTTGACCTTTAAACTGATCTTCGAGACCGTTACTGCCTTTGTACCGACCCACTGGGTGATACCCTGTGTAAGCTACGACGGCAATGAATGGGGCGAGGGCAAGGAACCGAAGGGGATGCTCGGCCCCGGCGGAGAGCCCTGGATCCATTCATTTGACAGGACTCCGATACCGTCCCTCTCTGTCACCGAGGATGAGCTGGCCGCCGTGGCGCTCTTTGCCTCCGGAGATGACGAATACAGCATCCGCTCGTCGGTATCGGTCAGGCCCGCCGGTGACGGCAAAGTCTCCCAGCGCATCTACTGGCCGGTCACCGAAGCGCCTCTGACTTACTGCGACAATGACAAATATGCGGAGCGCATGGACGGGTATATCACCCTGCGGCCCGGCGAAAGTTTCTCCGCGGCATGCTTTCTGCTCATCTCCCGCCCCCGATGGAAAAACTACGGAGTTACCGAAGTTCTCGACCGGGCCATGAAGCTCTATCCTTTCCCGATCGGCCCGCAGCGAAGTGCCGATGAACTGTGGCGGCTCGGGATCAGCTATATCCTGACGCTGCTCCGTCCCGTTCGCGGAAAGGAGCTTTTTGCCAGCGGTATCATTCCGGAACCGGACGGTCTGAAATATGTGGATTTCTTTGAGATCGGATGGTGCGGGCAGAATCTGATGAATGCGCGCATGCTCCTGCTTGAGTATCAGAAAAGCGGCGATAAGGAACTGCTTGACAAGGCGCTTGCGGTCTGTGACGCCTGGGCCGAAAAGCAGTCTGACTGCGGTCTGCTGCTGGCTCACTACGAATGGTATACAGAAGGAAGAAACTGGAACTACAAACCCCGTGATCTGACGAAGTCCTGGGCGAGCAACGTGGACTATATAAATGGCTGGCTTCCGGAGACCTGCAACAACGGCTGGGCCGCCTGCGAGATGCTCAGGATCTGGGATCTTCTGCGCAGGCTGGGCATCGAACGGCCTGACCTTCTGGATTTTTCGGTCAGGATCATGGATTTCTTCTGCGATCATTACAGTCCCGAATACGCATTTGGCAAGGCCTGGCATTTTGACGGAAGGTGCGAGGAAAAGGGAGGCACCGTCGGAGCTTTTATCACGATGGCTCTCTGCGAAGGCTACCGCATACTTCACAGGACGCGTTATCTGGAATATGCGGAGAAATCTCTGGATTTTTATATGAAGAGAGATCTGGACAACTTCATCTGCACTGCGGGTGCCATCGACTGCACCTGTGTCGACAAGGAAACCGCGGGACCTGTGATCATCTCGGCACTGGACCTGTACGAATTCACCCGTGAAGAAAAATACCTTGAATACGCTCTGAAGGCTTCCTACTACTTTGCTTCGTGGATGTTTGTATACGATGTGCCCTACGGTCCCGAGGCCGATATCTCTGTATGCGGCTATCATACTGCCGGCGGTACGAGCGTGTCAGTACAGCATCCCGCTATAGACCAATGGGGTGAGCTGATGAGCTGTGAATGGCTGCGGCTGGCAGATCTGACAGGCGACGAGCGCTGGGCCAGACGCGCCAGAATGATCTGGTATAACTGCACCCAGTGCATAGCCGATGAAAAAAACAACATGTATCACGGAATGAAACGCCCCGTCGGCTCGCAGAACGAAGCCGTATATCAGGCCAGATGGGGCCACCGCGAGGACTGCATCGACAACCCGGGTTATCTGAACGACTGGCTGGTCTCGTGGGTGAACGTCTTCAGATTAAATGTATTGGACAGGCTCACCAGGGTTAACGGATATCCGGATCAGCATGCGCTGGATATCTGACAGGATCATATACGGCAAAGCACCGGAGGCGCCTGACACCGCCATCCGGACAGTCTGACAAAGAGGTGACGAAAATGAAAGAAGTCAAATGGAGAAGGATTAGATTCATGCCCTCGGATCCGCTCGGAGAGAGCAGACGGACTTTTTGCAGAGAGCACAGGGAACTTGCGCGCAGGGCCGCGGCAGAGGGCATGGTGCTGCTTAAAAACGAAGGGGAACTCCTGCCTCTGGCAGATGGCAGCGCTCTCGCTGTCTTTGGGAAGGCACAGATAGACTATGTTACCAGCGGCGGCGGCAGCAGTTCTGTGACTCTGTATGATATCCCGGATCTGCTCGACGCTTTGAGAGAGAAGGAACTTCAGGGCAGGATCAGGCTCTTTGACAGACTCAGCAACCTGTATAAAACTCTTAGATCCGAATCAGCCTGCAGTGAAGGACACACGGAGCCCGATCTGTCCGATGAGCTTATTGCACAGGCAAGAGCTTTTACCGATACAGCACTGATAACCATCTCCCGGCGTGAAAGCGAGGGCACTGACCGCAGACCGGAGAGCTACACCTTCTCCAAGGATGAAACAGCACTGATTCAGCGTGTATCAGAAGTATTTCCAAAATGTATCCTCTGTCTCAACACAGGAGAACTGATCAGCACCGTTCATGCAGAAGACAACGGCAGCATTCATTCTATACTTCTCTCATGGCAGGCAGGAGGAGAAGGCGCCGGAGCAATAGCAGACGTTCTGCTGGGCGATGCGGAGCCGGAAGGCAGACTTACCGACACCATAGCAAGAAGCATCTGCGATCATCCGTCCGCGGCAGGTTTCTTTGAGTCTGACGACTATGTGGAATACAACGAGGATATCTTTGTCGGATACAGGTATTATGAGACGATACCAGGGGCAAAGGATTCCGTACTCTACCCTTTCGGCTATGGATTGGGATATACTGATTTTGATATGAGTTTTGCACACGCGGCGACGAAAGGCAATGAGATCACGTTCGTGATCAAAACCGCAAATACCGGGCACCGCAGCGGGCGGGGCGTGGTACAGGTCTACTGCGAGCCTCCCCGCGGCAGACTTGACAAGTCCCGGAGGATCCTTGTCGGTTTTGCAAAGACCGGGCTTCTCCAGCCCGGTAAGTCCGAAACTCTCAGAGTATCTTTTAACCTAAGAGATCTGGCCTCGTATGACGAAACCGGACTGATCAACGCTTCATCATTTGTGCTGGAGCACGGAAAATACACTTTTTATGCAGGTATAAATGTCCGCGATGCCAAGCGTGTCGACTGGTCGCTGACACTGAATGACGATCAGGTGCTCGAAGTCCTCTCTCCGCGCTGCGTTCCGTCGCTTCCGCTGAAGCTCATGCGTGAGGACGGCTCATTTGAGAGCGTGCCTGCCAAAACAGAATACGTCCCCGAGGACCGCTCGTTTCGCGGCATTCTGCCCGCAAGCGGAGCGTATCCCGACGAGCAGTACTGCCATATTCCTTTTTCAGGATGGGGGCCGCCCACACTGCCCCAGTTTATCGACGTGGCAGAGGGCAGGATCTCTCTCGATGATTTCATGAGCGCTCTCTCTGATGACCAGCTCGTGCGTCTTCTCGGAGGACGTCCAAACCGCGGCTGCGCGAACACTTTCGGTGTGGGAGACCTTCCCGTCTACGGGATCCCGAATGTCATGACGGCAGATGGACCCGTAGGGCTGAGGATAAAGCCCGAATGCGGAGTTATAACCACCGCTTTCCCATGTGCCACCGCGCTCGCCTGCAGCTGGGATACGGAACTGATGTATGAAATCGGCCGGGCCATAGGAGAAGAAGTGAAGGAAAACGGCATGGGAATCTGGCTCGGACCGGCTATAAACATTCACAGATCTCCGCTCTGCGGACGGAATTTTGAGTACTACTCAGAAGACCCTCTGCTCACCGGAAAACTGGCCTCCGCCATGGTGAAAGGTGCGCAGTCTCTCGGCATAGCTGCCTGTCCGAAGCATTTTGCTGCAAACAACAAGGAAACGAACAGGCGCGACTCGGACTCGAGGCTCTCGGAGAGAGCCCTGCGCGAGATATATCTGCGTGCCTTCGAGATCTGCGTCAAGGAAGCCGAACCCCTTACTCTGATGTGCTCGTATAATATCCTGAACGGCATCCGCGTCTCCGAGAACAGCGATCTTCTGACCGGAATCCTGCGTAAGGAGTGGAACTGGGACGGTCCTGTTTTCACCGACTGGTACACTTTCGGCGTGCAGTTCCGCGAGATCGCGGCAGGTGCGGACCTGAAGATGGGCTGCGGAATGCCGGAGCATACGATGGAAATGATCAGAGAAGGCAGACTGTCCATGGACTGCGTCCGCAACTGTGTCCGGCGGGTACTGAAGATGATACTTAAGCTGGAATAAAAAGAGAAATATCCCGATATTTACTTTTTGCCGCAATTAGTATAGAATTTACGACTGAAAAAGAGTTTCGGGTGTCGTATATGACCAGACTGAAAAAAGGCAAACTTCCCACACTTAAAGATATAGCGAGCGAGACAGGTTTCTCCGTCACGGCGGTATCGCATGCTCTGAAGGACATGCCCGACATCTCGCCCGCTACCAGAAAAGTCATCAGGGACTGTGCCGACAGGCTCGGATACATAGCCAATGCCTCCGCCACCTCGCTGCGCACAGGCAGGACGAATACCGTCGCCATAATCCTCGGCGACCTGTCCAACCCTTACTTTTCTTTTATCGCAAAGGAGCTCGAGAGGATTTTTGAGCAGAAGGGCTACTCCGCTTTTTTCATGCATTCAAACGAGCAGCTTGACATCGAGCGCAGGTCGATCATCGCCGCATGTTCAAGAAACGTTGACGGTATAATCATCTGTCCCACCCAGACTCCTTATACCTGCGATAATATTAATTATATCCGCAATCTTCACACGCCCTGTGTGATCATAGGCAGGTATTTTGACGACATAGACATGAATTACGTCCTGTCCGACGATCACATGGCCGGGCGGCTCGCCGCACAGCACCTGACAGAACGCGGCCACAGGAAGATCCTCTACATCAATACGCCCATTTATAACTCCAGTTCACGTCAGAGATCCGAGGGTTTTGTCGAAGGATGCGGAGGCTGCAGCGATATGGATATCACCGAGGTGGAATTCGACGACTTCGGACAGTATTTCATCCGTGAAAAAGAAAAAATCGCCGCGAACGCTTACACGGCGATAGTAGCCTATAACGATATCATCGGATGGGACGTCATGTCGCGTCTGAGGACTTTGGAAATGTCCATTCCAGACGATATCTCCCTGATATCTTTTGATAACATACATTCTCTGCTTCCGCTGCCATTCAGCCTGACTTCGATCAGTTCTTCAAAGACCGCGATGACGACCAAAGCGGCAGACCTCCTGCTGCGCTCCATGAAGGATCCGTCAACTCCGCCTTCCAGAATCACCCTGGAGGTCAGTCTGCACGACCGCGGCACCGTAAAGCCCCTATAGCATCACCGCATTCTCAAAAAACCGCGTATAATCCATCGCCCGGTTAGGTTCGCTCCCGAGCGTGTATTTCATTCCGACCATGGCATATTTGGCGCCCGCCATCGTATTATACGGCATGAGCTCAACTCTGTGCTCTCCCGCGATCCCGGCTATGGCGGTCAGATTCTCCGGTGTATCGGTGATTCCGGGGATCAGCGGCACTCTGAATACGAACTGCCTGCCGCTCTCCTTCAGCCACCGGATATTCTCCAGTATCGGGGCGTTATCCACACCTGTCCAGGCGCGGTGAGCCTCAGGGTCCGCCAGCTTTATATCCTGCAGCACATAGTCCATGCGGCTGATGATACGCCTGTAGACCTCAGGAGAGGCATATCCGCTGGTCTGTATGGCCAGATGAAAACCCCCCAGAAGCTCCGCGCACTCATATACGAACTCCGGCTGCATCAGCGGCTCTCCTCCGGAAAAAGTGATCCCTCCGCCCATCATTTTCAGCATATCCTCATACCCGCGCAGCCTTTTGGCAAGCTGCGCGGCGGTCATTTCCTCTCCAGCTATGGAGAGCGCGCCGCGCTCGCAGGCATGCAGGCAGCGCCCGTAGGGCCTGCACTCCTCATGTCCGCATGGGACAAAGCACCTGCCGCAGTGCACACAGAGATTTTCCTTCCAGAGGAGCTGAGGTTTTGCAGTGAGTCCCTCCGGATTGTGGCACCATCTGCAGCGAAGCGGACAGCCCTTCACAAAGACCGTGATCCGCGGACCCGGCCCGTCGTGGACGGTAAGCTCCTTAATATCGAATATGATCCCTTTTTCCGGCATGGTCCTTTTCCCGCGGGTCCGCTTTCCGGGCCCGGACTATACCACGTACTGCTGACGGGCGAGGACGTGATCCTGATAAGCCCGGTCCAGCTCCACGAAATAAGCGCTCCAGCCCCATATGCGCACCACCAGCTGACGGTGCTCCTCAGGGTGGATCTGCGCGTCGCGCAGCAGCTCGCTGTTCACCGCGTTAAGCTGCATCTGATGGCCGCCCATATCTATAAAAGCCTTGACCAGCGCGGCGACCTTGCTGACGCTGTCCGGATCGCGGAACATCGACGCCGCGAACTCCATCGTGAGCGGTCCGCCGTTTATACTGTCGGTAAAATCAGGTTTCGTAAACGATCTGACGACCGAAAGCGGTCCGTTTATCCTGGCGAAAAGGCTGGCCGAGAAATTCGTGCCGAAAGGCTCTCCCGCTCTCCTGCCGTCGGGAGAGGCGCCTATCTGGTCTGCATGCCAGAGATAGTACATGGCAGTTCCGGTGCCTGCGCGGTAGATCCCGCCGCGGCAGTTTTTTCTTCCTTTCAGGCTCGCGGCAAAACTGCCGAGCAGATCCACGCCGAGGCTGTCCGGCAGATCCTCGTTATTACCCATCTTCGGAGCTTCGTTGCGCAGGAGGGGCAGGAGCTCGCCATGCTCGGCAAAGTCGGAGTCTACGGCCTCGATCAGAGTCTTCGCGTCAAAACGCTTCTCATCGTATACGTATTTGCTGATGACCGCCAGAGAATCGGCCGCAGTGGCTATGCCCGTGCCGTGTATGCCGAAATTATTGTACTTCGCGCCGTCGTATACGCCGCCGTCGATCATGATATTCATCAGCGGCGAGGGGACGAACCAGAGATCTTGGATCCCGCCGCAGATCTCATCGCACTCGCGGCCGATCTCTTCGCGGATGCAGTCCATAAACGCCTCAAAGGTATCACAGGATTCAAGATCCCTGTGGAGACAGACGTCGACCACTTTGGGGAAAGAGAGCGCTGCTATATTCGCCACGTCCGCGCCGACCTTGGGTATGATGAATTCCCAGCAGGCCGCAACTACGTAATCACAGGCGTCTTTGTGCTCATAGCCGAGCTTTTCCAGGCCCTTTATCACCACGTCGTCATTGGAATACTGGGGGAAGCCCAGGCCCGCCTTCGTCAGCTCGCTTCCCAGTTCGTATATACGGAGCGGAGTGTTTTTGTCCACGCGCAGATTGATCTTCGGATCGATCAACATCAGATGGCGGCTTGCCTCGAGACAGAGTTCGGAGAGCAGATTGAAGACGGGACGGCCGTTCTCGTCGATGCCGCCCAGTACCATGCTCTGGCCGTTGTCTCCCTGCTGAACTCCGGGATACAGATCGCTGTCCTTGTTGAAGCTCAGGAAGAAATCCTCCAGCAGCTCCAGCGCGCTTTCGCGTGTATACAGGCCGCGGTCCATATCTGCCTTAAGGTACGGATACATGTATTTGTCGAATCTGCCCGTAGTGACGTGATAGTCGCCCTCAAGCCAGAGGCTGTAGTGGATGATGCGGAAGCTCTGCAGCGCCTCGCGGAAATTCGTCGCTCCGTAAGCCGGCACGCGCGCGAGCACCTGCGCGATATCCTCACGGCCCTCTTCCATAGCCTTCCTGCGGTAGCGCTCCGTCAGATCCAGTATGGCGTCGATGATACGTACTCCGTATTCATCCGCCTTTTCACGCTCCGCAAGCAGTCCTCCCGCGATCACGCGCTCATAGTTCGGGGAAAGATTGGACATGTATCCGAGTTCATGTATGAAGTGATGCTTTTTTATCTCGTCCCACTCGTCCTGCGTGAAGCAGTCGGGAAGCTTCTTCACGGTGCGCATGAAGCAGATCTGCTCCTCCGGCAGCAGGACCGGTTCCTCGAGAGAAGCCGCCAGCTCAAAACGCCTCGTCATGCGTTCCTTTGGAGAAAGCTCCTCGCCGGCGAATCTCTCCGCCAGGTGCTCCAGCTCCGGATGGTCCTTTCTGAACTGATGGTGTTTTTTATCCACGATATAACGTCTCAGATATTCGCTCATTTTCCTTTCCTCCGCGATACCGGCTTCCGCCGTTCCGATAGACGGAAACCGTCATACTGCGCTGCCGTGCCGGTCTCCGCGTTTTGCGCTGCCGGCGCCTCACCGCACATCAATAATATGCTCCGCGCCGTTGACAATACAAGTTATTAGTTGTATTTTTATAGTCAAAAGTTATCTTTTTTGGAGGCGAACCATGATAATTCATCAAGGACACAATTCGCTCGGCAACCACAATTACAACGCTTTTTTTTACGAGAATTGCGAGTGGTTTTATCATTTTCACAAAAATTACGAGCTGGTATGCGCCGTCAGCGGCGAGGTTATCCTGACCCTGAATGGGACGGATTTTACCATGACAGAAGGAGACTGGGCGCTCGTCTTCCCGAACGAGTTCCACGCCTACCGCACTCCGGTCAGTTCCTACGTCTGGATCGGAGTCTTTTCCGCGGACTTCGTGGGCGAGTTCGATACGGCGGTCAGGTCGAAACGCACAAAGAACCCTGTCTTCAGATGCGATGATGAGATCCTCGCATATCTGTCGGACGTGCTCATCATTGAGGACCAGCCGGACCTCTATACGCTCAAATCCGCTCTCTACGCGGCCTGCGGACAGTTCATGAAAAAAGTCTCCCTGTACGACGCGCACAAGGAGACCAGTTTTATCCATGAGATCATTTCATATATGGAAGAGAATTATCAGAGCGAGATCACGCTCCGCGATATAGCAAAGCTGTACGGTTATGAGTATCACTACCTGAGCAGGCAGTTCCACCGGTTTTTTAATATGAATTTCCGGAGCCTGCTCAATATCTACCGTGCCGACTGCGCCAGGGACCGCCTGATACACACCGGTGACGAGATAACCGACATCGCTCACAGCTCGGGCTTTGCGAGCCTGAGGACCTTTAACCGCGTATTTCTCGCGCAGACGGGCATGACACCGTCCGAATTCAGGAACCGCTTATAAGAAGCTTCCGTGGCGACGGTGGAAAGACCTCTACAGATTCTCGAAAATACTGCTCAATATTACAACAGCCACGGTTACCCGTGGCTGTTGGTGTACCATTACGATT
>CAMOQY010000041.1 GCA_946623295.1 uncultured Lachnospiraceae bacterium
CACCGGAAGCTCGGCATCCCGCTGATCGCCACCAACGACGTCCACTACACCTACGCGCAGGACGCGGAGCCCCACGACATCCTCCTGTGCATCCAGACCGGCAAGAAGCTCTCCGACGAGGACCGCATGCGCTACGAGGGCGGCCAGTTCTACATCAAGAGCGAGGAGGAGATGCGCGCGCTCTTCCCCTACGCCGCGGAGGCGCTCGAAAACACGCAGAAGATCGCGGACCGCTGCAGCGTCGAGATCGAATTCGGCGTGACCAAGCTCCCGCATTTCGACGTGCCGGAGGGCTACGACTCCTGGACCTACCTGAACAAACTGTGTGAGGACGGCCTGCGCGAGCGCTACCCGGACGCCGGGGATGACCTCCGGGAGCGGATGCGCTACGAACTGGACACGATCCGCAGGATGGGATACGTGGACTACTTCCTCATCGTGTGGGACTATATCAACTATTCGCGGGAGCACGGGATCATCGTCGGGCCGGGCAGAGGCAGCGCCGCCGGCAGCATCGTCTCGTACTGCCTGCACATCACCGATATCGACCCGATCCGCTACAGCCTGCTGTTCGAGCGCTTCCTGAACCCGGAGCGCGTGTCCATGCCCGATATCGACGTGGACTTCTGCTATGAGAGACGCGGAGAGGTCATCCAGTACGTCACGGACAAGTACGGGGCGGACCGCGTCATGCAGATCGTGACCTTCGGTACGCTCGCCGCGAGAGGCGTGCTGCGCGACGTCGGCCGCGTGATGGACCTGCCCTACGCTCTCTGCGACCAGGTGGCAAAGATGATCCCAAAGGATCTGGGCATCACCATCAGCAAGGCGCTCTCGATCAGCCGCGAGCTGAAAAGCGCGTACGATTCGGATGAGAGAGTGCACAAGCTCATAGACATGTCGCTGCGCCTCGAGGGCCTGCCAAAGCACACCTCGACCCACGCGGCGGGCGTCGTCATCAGCCGCCTGCCGGTCATGGAATACGTGCCGCTCTCGCGCTCGCAGGAAGGTATGCTCACGACGCAGTTTACCATGACCGAGATCGAGGAGCTGGGACTTTTAAAGATGGATTTCCTCGGCCTGCGCACCCTGACGGTCATCCAGGATACGGAAAAGCTTCTTGCGCAGAGGGGAGTCCGCCTGGACGTAAGGCGGATAAACATGGCCGACCCCAAGGTCTTCGACATGCTCTGTACCGGCAAAAACGACGGCGTGTTCCAGATCGAGAGCAGCGGCATGAAGAGCTTTATGAAGGAGCTTCGCCCGAGAAATCTCGAAGACCTCATCGCCGGGATCGCGCTCTACCGCCCCGGGCCGATGGATTTCATACCGCAGTACATCAAGGGCAAAAACAACCCTGCCGCGATAAAATATCTCACTCCCGAGCTGGAGCCAATACTCCGGAGCACCTATGGCTGCATCGTTTACCAGGAGCAGGTCATGCAGATCGTGCAGGATCTGGGCGGATATACGCTCGGCCGTGCCGATCTTGTGCGCCGCGCCATGAGTAAAAAGAAAGAGTCCGTCATGCAGAAGGAACGGGCGAATTTCGTCTACGGCAACCCGGAGGAGGGAGTGCCGGGCTGCATCGCGCGCGGGATCCCGGAAGAGATCGCGAATACCATCTTTGACGAGATGACGGATTTCGCCAGCTACGCGTTCAACAAATCTCACGCGGCCGTATACGGAGTCGTCTCGTACCAGACCGCGTACCTCAAGTGCTATTATCCGGTGGAATTCATGGCGGCGCTCCTTACCTCCGTCATCGACAAGGGCGACAAGGTCGCAGACTACATCCAGACCTGCCGCACGATGGGCATCGAGATCCTGCCGCCCGACATCAACCGCGGCCAGTGGACTTTCTCGGTGGACGAGGGCCGCATCCGCTACGGGCTGGCCTCGATCAAGGGCCTCGGCCGCGCAGTGGTCGAGATCATAACGGCGGAGCGCGAGGCTCACGGACCGTTTGCTTCGCTCAAGGATCTTATCGACAGACTTTCGACGAAAGAGATAAATAAACGCACCATGGAGAATTTCATACTCTCCGGCGCGCTGGACTCGCTCCCGGGCAACCGCAAGCAGAAGATGTACGTCTACGGCGATCTGATGGACGCCAAGACGCGCAGCGCGAAAGAGGGCATTGCCGGCCAGGTCTCGCTCTTTGACCTGATGGGGGACGAGGAGAGGGCGAGGGTGGAGATCACCATGCCCGATGTTCCCGAATACGACCGGCGCGAGCTCCTGCAGAAGGAAAAGGAAACTCTGGGCGTCTATATTACCGGGCACCCTATGGAGGACGTGTCGGATCTGTGGGAGAAATACGCGACGGCAAGAGCCTCGGGCTTTGTAGTGGATGAGGAAAGCGGCAGCGCTCAGGTCATGGACGGACAGATCGTGACCATGGGCGGGATCATAACCGGGATCACGAAAAAAATCACGAAAAACGGACAGCTGATGGCTTTCCTTACCGTGGAGGATCTTACGGGGAGCATAGAAGTTCTGGTCTTTCCCAGAGATTACGAGAGGATGATAGATCTTCTGACCGTGGACCGGCGCATCTTTTTCCGCGGCCGGGTGTCGATAGGCGACGACCCTGCCGGAAAGCTTGTACTGGAGAGGGCCATGGACATAGACGAATGGCCTCAGGAGCTCTGGGTCAAATTCCCGAGCGGAGAGGTCTTTGAGCGCTTTTCCGGAAAGCTTCTGCAGCTGGCAGGCGGGCGCGGCGTCACGGCCTGGCTCGAGGACGAAAAGACAAAGCGGGTAGCTCCGGCCAAGGTAAACGAGATCTATACCGACGATGATCTGTACCGTTTTGAGGCGACGTTCGGCGAGGATAATGTCCGTCTGACGCGCAAAAATCTTGAAGAAGTGTGGAAAATGCGGTAAAATAACACAGTTATGTGCTTTGTGCCGCAGGAGACGTCTCAGGCGGCATACAGACCGGCAGAAACAGGAAAAGGTGACAAAATGACAATCGGTGTACTTACAAGCGGCGGCGACGCGCCGGGCATGAACGCAGCGCTCAGAGCGGTGGTAAGGTGTGCGGTGGTGGACGGAATGCAGGTAAAGGGCATCCGCCACGGCTACCAGGGCATACTTGACGAAGATATAATCGATATGGATTCGCTCAGCGTAGCAAATATCCTGACTACGGGAGGCACGATGCTCAAAACGGCCCGCTGCCTTGAATTCCTCAAGAGCGAGGTTCAGGATCAGGCTGCGGATATTCTCAAAAAGCACGGTATCGAGGCGCTGGTGGTGATAGGCGGCGACGGGTCTTTCCGCGGCGCAGCCGAGCTGGCACAGCGCGGGATCAACGTGATGGGCGTGCCTGCCACGATCGACAATGATCTGGGCTGCACGGACTATACGATCGGTTTTGATACCGCTATCAATACCGCTATGGAGGCCATAGACAAGGTCCGCGATACCTCTTCCTCTCACGAGCGCGCCTGCGTTATCGAGGTCATGGGGCGCAGCGCCGGTTATATAGCGCTCTACTGCGGTATAGGCAACGGCGTCGAGGAGATGCTTCTTCCCGAGCTCTACGACGGCAATGAGGATGCCATCGCCGAGCGCATGCTTGCCACGCGCGCAAAGGGAAAGAATATATACATGATAGTCAGCGCGGAGGGAGTGGGCGACGCCAGCGGCCTTGCGGGACGTCTGAAGGAAAAGACCGGCATCGACACAAAAGCCATCATCCTCGGTCACATCCAGCGCGGCGGCTCGCCGACCTGCATGGATCGCGTATATGCCTCAGTCATGGGCTCCCGCGCCGAAGCGCTCATCCGCGACGGAAAGCGCGACCGTGTCGTGATATACAAAAACGGCGAATTCGGAGATATGGATATTCTGGATTCGCTGATGGTACGCAAGACCCTGCCCAACGATTTTCTGATGATGAGCAGAAAGCTGATCCGGTAGAGAACGAAAGAACAGACAAAGGAAGGTTTTTAACAGCAGGACAGGCTATATATAAGGAAGGCTGCCCGCAGGTTTGACGATATGACAGAATATCTGGCGGAACAACAGGAAAAGGTCTCTGACTGCAACATGCGCGCAAGGCCCGACTATCAGAAGCAGGATCCCGACGAGCTCATAGAAAAGCTCATCGGAGAGTACCGCTCCTACAGGCCTGACGACGACGTGAGCCAGATCCGCGACGCCTACGAGGTGGCGAAGCAGGCTCACAAGGATCAGCGCAGAAAGTCCGGAGCGCCATACATCATTCATCCGGTCAGCGTGGCGATCATACTGGCCGAGCTTGAGATGGATAAGGAGTCGATCATAGCGGCTCTGCTTCATGATGTGGTGGAAGACACCAATATGACGCTGGATGACGTAAGGGAACGCTTCGGAGAGGGCGTCGCGAATCTCGTGGACGGCGTGACAAAGCTCACGCGCATCAGCTGGGAGGGCGGCAAAGAGGAGATGCAGGCGGAAAACCTGCGCAAAATGTTCCTCGCCATGTCTCAGGACATCCGCGTCATACTGATCAAGCTCGCCGACCGTACCCACAACATGCGCACTCTCCAGTTCATGAGCCCCGAAAAGCAAAAGGAAAAGGCTCAGGAAACGCTGGATATATACTCGCCGCTGGCCTCGCGCCTCGGCATCAGCAAGCTCAAGGTGGAGCTGGACAATCTGTCCCTCCAGTACCTCGAGCCCGAGGAGTACGAGCGCATTGTTTCCGAGATCGACCAGAAAAAGACCGCCCGCGAGGAGTACATCGCCGGGATCGTGGACGAGGTCCGCGGCCATATCGAGCACGCCGGGATCAAGGCCGAGGTCTACGGACGCGTCAAACACTATTTTTCCATCTATAAAAAAATGCTCACCCAGCACAAGAGCATCGATGAGATCTACGATCTCTTTGCCGTGCGCATCATTGTCGATACTGTCCAGGACTGCTACGCCGCGCTCGGCGTGATCCATGAGCTTTATACGCCCATCCCCGGGCGCTTCAAGGATTACATCGCCATGCCCAAGCTCAACCACTATCAGTCGCTGCATACCACGCTGATAGGCAAGGACGGCACTCCTTTCGAGGTACAGATCCGCACTGCCGAGATGCACCGTATCGCCGAATACGGTATCGCTGCGCACTGGAAATACAAAGAGGGCGGTACCGCCGGCATCAGCTCCGACGAGGAAAAGCTCAGCTGGCTGCGCCAGATCCTGGAGTGGCAGAAGGACATGTCGGACGACGGGGAGTTCCTCAGCTCGATCAAGACGGATCTGGATCTTTTCTCCGACAACGTATACTGCTTTACCCCGGGCGGCGATATAAAGGTCCTTCCAAAGGGCTCTACGCCGGTGGATTTCGCGTACATGATCCACAGCGCGGTGGGCAACCGCATGGTGGGCGCCCGCGTAAACGACAAGCTCGTCAACATAGATTACGAGCTGAAAAACGGCGACCGTATCGAGATCATAACCTCGCAGAATTCACGCGGCCCGAGCCGCGACTGGCTGGGCCTTGCAAAGAGCACCCAGGCGAGGAACAAGATCAATCAGTGGTTCCGTTCCCAGAACAAAGAAGACAATATCATCCGCGGCAAAGAGGCCATGGAAAACTATTGCCATTCAAAGGGAGTTGATTATTCCGAGCTGACAAAACCGGAGCTTGTCGGGAAGATCCTGCGCAAATACGGCTTCCAGGACTGGGATTCCGTCGTAGCCGCGGTCGGCCACGGCGGCCTTAAGGAAGGCCAGATCATCAACAAGCTCATCGATGAAAAGACCCGGGCCGAGAAGAAAGTCATTACCGACGAGTCAGTGTTGGCCGCTGTCGCCGAGAACAGACAGCGCGGCGGCAGCCAGAAGGCTTCGGGCGGCATAGTCGTCGAAGGTATCGACGACATGTCCTTCCATATGGCAAAGTGCTGCAACCCGATCCCCGGCGATGAGATCGTGGGTTTTGTGACACGCGGCCGCGGGATATCCATCCACCGCACCGACTGCGTGAATATAATCAATCTTCCCGAGATCGAACGCGCCCGCATGCTCGAGGCCGAGTGGGCAGTGCCCGAGGACCACAAGGAGACCTACGTCGCGCAGATCTCGATCTACGCCAATGACCGCGTCGGCCTGCTCGCCGATATCTCGCGCATCATGGCCGAACAGAACGTGGGCATCCAGGCCCTGCGCACCCAGACCAACAAGCAGGGCGTCGTCACGATCATCATCGATTTCGAGACTTCGGGCGTGGACGAGATCAACCGTCTCATGAGCAAGATCCGCCAGATCGACCACGTCGTCGACATCCAGAGGACGACGGGCTGAGCTGCTTTTATATGACAAAACGGAATCTTTAAAATGACTGAATGTGACGGAAAAACCGAAGCGCGATAGTTGACAGAAGCCACAAAATAAATTAAATTATCAAATAGAAAAAACTCATATTTTTTGTTGAACAACAAGACAGTGATTCCGGAATAGGGGCTTGTTTCCCTTACTGAGGTCGCTGTTTTTTTCTAAAAAGAATGACGGCGCCGACCGCGATGCTTTGCGGCGGGCCGCTGATTCCAGGAGGAGAGATTATGGTAAAGATCAGAAAAATCCTTGCGGTACTTCTTTCGGCAGCCATGGCCTTTTCCTATCTGCCGGGAAGAGAGAGTATCGCCGTGGCGGATGAGGGAGAAGTGATCGAGTGGACGGAAGCAGACGCGCTCCCGGCCAATTCCGCGGACAGTACCGGAAAGACCTTCAAGCTCATGACTGACGTTACGCTGAGCGAGACAAAGCTCTGGAGCGGAAAGGGCGTCGGGAACATTACCATCGACCTTAACGGACATACCATCGAAAACACGGGTGAGCTCCTCAACAATGCCGGAGTTTTCCACCTGGAAGGCACGGTCACCGTTACGGTAAAAGACTCCAGCCCGGAGGGCACGGGACGGCTTGTCGGACCGGACAGCCAGAGATACGTCGTCCGTATATACGGTGCCAACGGGGCCACCTTCAATCTTGACGGAGGCTCCATAAGCGGGAATACTGTTCAAAGCGGCGCTGTTTTTGTCGAGAAGGAAGACGGTGTCTTTAATCTCCGCGGCGGCAGCATCAGCGGTAATACAGCCTCGTCAAACGGCGGCGGCGTAAATATAAATGAAGGTACCTTCAATATGACCTCCGGCGTCATCAGCGGCAATACGGCTGCAAACGGCGGCGGTGTTTTCTGTACGGGCGGCGGACGCTTTGATATAACCGGCGGCGTCATCAGCGGCAACACAGCCGCAAACGGCGGCGGCGTCTACTCGCAGGGCAGCGCTTCCTCCGGAAATATCGGCAGCGGAGTCATAGTTCGCGATAATACCAGTACGGCAGGCGGCGCGGGAGCTTTCCTTGCGACCGGAACGTACACGCTGGCTGCCGACTTTATATCAAATGAAGCCGGTTCAAACGGCGGCGCTATCTACTCGGGCAGCAAGGCCGCTGGCGCAACGACCTCCGTTACGATCACCGGAGGCACCTACAGCGAAAATACCGCTGACAAGATCGGCGGAGCCATATACGCTTATATCCCTACCGCGCTGAGTGTCAGCGACGCAGCCTTTACCGCCAACAGCGCCGGCACCAGATGCGGCGGCGTATGGATCGAATCCGACCTTGACGCATCGTTCACGCGCGTCACCATGACGGGCAATACCACGAGCGGCACGGTAAATGGCGAGACCGGAGCTGTTACTGACGGAGAGGGTGCCGCGATCCTGCACAACAACAGGACCGGCTCGATAGAGCTGAATGACCAGAGCACGCTCGCGCTTAACGGCGACGGTACGCTCACCTTAAAAGACGTGACCATCACGGGCAACACCTCCGGAGCCTCGGGCAAGCAAGCGGTCTACTATTTCACGGGCAGCCTCGTCCTGGAGGGGTGCTGCGTGATCAAAAATAATACTTCCGGCGGCGCTGCGGCGGATATTACCGTCCGCTCCGGAAATACCGTGACGATCGGCGCTGCCGGACTTGATCCGGGCAGTGATATCGGACTGCGCCTGGCCGCAAAGCCTGGGCTCGGCGATACCGTCGTTACCGGGGCCTCAGAGGGCGATGAAGAATACTTCACTATTACAAACCATACTGACAGGACGCTGGCTTTCAGCTCGGGATCCCTTGTTGCCGCAGAACATACCTACGGCGGCATTACCTATAACGCGCTTCTCCCCGGTGAAAGCTTCCCCACGAAAGGCAGCTGGTATCTGACCGAGGACATTACGCTCAGCGGGCGTACAAATCTGACCGGCACCCTGAATATCGACCTTAACGGTCATACGATAAGCGTTGCCGATTCCGACGAATACGGTCTTATACGTACGAGGAATTCCGAATACGAGCTCAATATCACGAGCAGCAGACCCGGAGCGGAGATAAAGGTCGTCTCCGGCAGCGGCGCTGTTTTCTTCTCCAGCAGTTCGGACGCGGTGACGGAAAACTTCAGCAACTTTACCGTATCGGGATACGACGGCGATGGACAGCTCATGACCTTCCAGGGCGATTCGGATATCACCTTCACAAACGTTACCTTCAGCGGCAATACCTCGTCGAGCTACAACGGACTGTTCTATGTCTCGGGAGCTGAGGTGACGCTGGAAAACTGCACGGTGGAAAACAACTCGTCCACATGGGACAAGGCTTCTGTCGTGGTCGAAAATGAAGGCACGTCTACAACGACGGTATATGCGACCCCCGGTTTCCTGACAGCTCACGGAACTGCTGCGGTTAATGTAAACGGAGGAACCTTCTCCGGCAACAGTTCGCTCGTCGGAGGCGGCGTATTCTCGACCATAAGCTCTGGCGCTGCTTTGAACGTAAACGGAGCGTCGTTTACCGGTAATACTACTGAGGCGGCTTCGGGCGGCAGCGCGATCCACGTCAGATACGGCAGCGCGAACGTGACGGATTCCGTCTTTACCGGAAATACCGCCACTGCAGGAAACGGAGCCCTGTATATCAACAACGCGGCCTCCGCTTCGGCTTCCGTTGACGGGTCTTCCTTTACCGGAAATACCGGCAAGGCCGCCTCTGCAGTCTATACCGGCACAAACGGCATTGTAAGCATAAAAGACAGCACGGTGACCGGCAACAGCACGGCTGATTCCGGCAGATATACCGGAGCGGTCTACTCGCTTTCAAACGATACCACCCTTGAGGGCGGAAACGTCATAAAGGATAACGTAAACGGCGCGGGAGATCCCGCGGACTTTACGATGCAGAATCCTACGTCGACGGGCTCTACCGTAACAAAGACGTTCATCATCAAGAATCCGACGGACGCTGCGGATGTCAACGTAAAATACGCAAACTACCGCGAGAGCTGCAACGGAGTGATCGGCACCGTCGAGGGTGAGATGGCCGGTACCTGGACCTGGCTCGCAAATACCGAATATTCGCTCGTCAAGTCGGGCAACGGAAAGCTTATCGTAGGCGATCACGTCCACGACGGCGTAAGCTTCATGCCGTGGACCGAAACCGGATTGCCGGACGAGGGCAACTGGTATTTGACGGAAGATATCGAGGTCACGGAGAGAGTCATCATCGCTGCAGGCAGCGAGCTCAACCTCTGCCTGAACGGGCATAACCTGACCGTTCCGGACGGGACTGCGGCAAAATTCTTTGTCGTAAACGGAACTCTCAGCATATATGATGATACTGAAACGCCCGGCGCCATAAGCGGAGGCACGGCAAACTACGGCGGAGCCATAAGCGTACAGCGCGGCGCGGTATTTAACCTGTACGGCGGCGTCATATCTGGTAATTCCGCCTCGGGCGGCGCAGACAATCAGGGCGGAGCCATCTACGTTCAGGGCGGCTCGGAGACTGCCCCGGGCGGCGTCGTCAATATGTACGGCGGAGAACTGCGCGGCAACAGCGCTGTCAAGATCGGCGGAGCCATAGCGATAGGTGACTCGAACGACGCATCTCAATACGAGCCCGCATATGTAAATATTTACGGAGGAAAGATCTCCGGAAATACCGCCGACAGCAACGGCGGCGCGATCTACGCCGGAAAGTATACGAGAGTCTATA
>CAMOQY010000042.1 GCA_946623295.1 uncultured Lachnospiraceae bacterium
GCGTGACCGAGGCTGTGAAAGGCTACGGACAGCTTAAACGCGAGACGATACCGATCGAAGTGCGTATCACCCACGTACGCAGGAGCCTCTCCGGCGGAAAGCGCAGATCGTTCCGCGCGCTGCTCTCGGAGGGCGCTTCAAAAGAAGAAGTGATCGTTACCTTCCTCGCCATACTTGAACTGCTGAAGCTCGGCGAGATCAAGCTGACCGAGGACAGTACAACGGATGACTTTGCGCTCGAGGAGAATGAAGAAAAGACCGGGGAGGTCAGAGATGGACAGGAATAAATCTATAATCGAGGGGATCCTTTTTGCCAAGGGCGAGCCTGTCGCGGCCGAGGATATAGCTGCCGTGCTCGAGGTGGACGCCGCCGAAGCAAGAAAGCTTACGGACGAGCTTGCGGCCGAATACGTGAATGAGGGCCGCGGCATACGCATCATCCGTCTCGAAGACAGTTACCAGATGTGTACTGACCGCAGCGTATACGACGCGCTTATCAAATACGTGACCGTACCGAAAAAATATGCACTCACGGACGTAATGCTGGAAACGCTTGCCATAGTGGCGTACCGCCAGCCCGTCACCAGGATCGAGATAGAAAACATCCGCGGAGTAAGCTCCGATCATGCGATAAACCGTCTGATCGAATACGGACTGATCGAGGAGGCCGGCAGGCGCAAGGCTCCGGGACGTCCCCAGACCTTCCGCACTACGGATGAGTTTCTGAGGCGCTTTGGCCTTTCGTCAAAGGAAGATCTTCCCGGCGTTGACCCCGAGACCATGGAATACATCCGCCAGTCAGTCGCTGCCGAGACGGGGTATTATGAGACAGAAGGAGAGCAGCTCACGCTTGATCTGGACGATCCGACAAAGGACGAGATACGCGATGAGGCTGACCGTGAGGCATCCGGCCTCGATATCCAGCCGCAGGGCGAAGTCATAGACGTTGAGATCTGAGAAATAATAAATGCGCCGCAGCATACGCGAGGGATCTTCCGATGGACCCGATGCAAAGCGGCGCATTTTTTATATCGCGTGATACGGTATCACGCGGTCAGACCGAGTATATAGAGCACAAGCAGAAGAAGGGCCAGAGCAGCGTTGGGGATAAGCGCGGCGAGCCACTTGATGCGGCCCTCTATCTGGACGGCAAAATGGCCGTAAAGAGTAACGAGCACCCCGATAACGCAGGCGATAAAAGCGATAAGTCCCATCGCGCCAACATAGACGCCGGCCGTTCCCGAGCTCGCTATCGCAATAATGAGCGAGACCGTCAGCAGTACAAAGGCCAGGCAGAAGAGCGACAGAGCGACAACTCCGTAGCTCAGCATGGAAAGTCTCTCAAACAGAGACTTTTTCTTTTCCGGAAGAGGATAGTCAGGATCGAATTTATCCTCGTAGTCACCGTATATTCTTTCGTCGGGTTTCTTTGATCTGCGAAACATTTTTATTTCCTCAGTTCATCCAGGGTGAGCTCGTACGAAGGCAGAAAATCCGAGATAAAAATATCCGCCTCGGGAAGCTCCATCTGGCGCAGCCTCTCCTCGATACCGCTTCTGGCGCCGTCAAATTCGCGGTTTCCGGCCTTGCCTTCCTCGATGCATTTGATCAGAGCGGAAAGCCTGTCGGCAGCCTTTACGAGCTTCCAGAGGTATTCATCAGCTTCATCCATAAAAAACAGAGGGCTGTACGCGTCTCTCATATCATCGGGCAGCAGATCGAGGAGCTTTTCGCTGGCTTCATCCTCGACCTTTTTGAAAGCGTCGCGCGTGTCGTGATTGTAATACTTTATAGGCGTAGGCATATCGCCGGTTATGATCTCGGGGCAGTCATGGAACAAGCCTATGACTGCGGCGCGGTCGGCGTTTAGATCCTTGCCAAGACGCACATTGCCTATATTTGCGAGAGCGTGGGAGATCATGGCGACCTCAAGAGAATGCTCGCTGATATTTTCAGGGTAGGAATTTCTCATCAGCGCCCAGCGGTGTATATATTTCATACGCGAGAGCATGGCAAAAAAATGACTGTTCATATCGTTTCCTTTCAGCCGGACGGCAGGACGCGGCGTGCCTTACGCCTGTTCATATCGAACATTTTATCACAAACGGAGAGTATATGCATCATAAATTGATTTATGCATACAATTCATGGATGAAGTTTTTTAATGTATTTTACAATATATGAACATATCTAATAATTTTTGTGAAAAAACAGCATTTGTATAAAATGTTTTTTTCCGATTATAATGAATCCGGAACAAATTCGGGCGGTCTTGCCCGTTTAGTAAGAAGGAGGAATCCCACTATGAAAAAGCTGATTTCCGAAGCTATGCTGGACTACCTTGAGAGAAGAGGAGTCGAGTATATCTTTGGCCTTTGCGGACACACCGTTATCGGTCTTCTGGACGCTATGGCAGACAGCAAAAAGATCAAGTACATTTCCGTCCGTCATGAGCAGATCGCTACTCATGCCGCTGACGGCTATGCCAGGATCACCCACAAGGCAGGCGTAGTTATGTGCCACGTAGGCCCCGGCCTTACAAACACTGTTACCGGTGTGGCCAATGCCGCTCTCGACAGCATCCCGCTTGTAGTCATCTGCGGTGATATCCCCAGCTACTACTACGGACGTCATCCTCATCAGGAAGTCCAGATGCATCAGGACGCTGATCAGAGCCAGATCTATCGCCCTATCGCAAAGAGAGTATTCCGCATCGACGATCCCGAGGCGCTGCCTACGATCCTTGACAAGGCTTTCCGTCTTGCCGAGTCCGGCCGTCCCGGCCCTGTTATCATAGATGTTCCCATGGACATGTTCAGCCGCGAGACTGAGGACTGGCTCTGGGAGCGCACCTATATGGACAGCCACGAGACAGTTCGTCCCGGCCTTGATCCCGAGACAGCCGAAAAGATCGCAAAGAGACTTATCGAAGCCAAGAATCCCTGCATCTACGCGGGCGGCGGCGTCCTGATGAGCCAGGCATCCGCTGAGCTTGCCGAGCTGGCTGAATTCCTTGATATCCCCGTAGCCCGTACTCTGATGGGTCAGGGCTGCATCCCGGACAGCCATCCTCTGATGATCGGACAGACCGGATTCTGGGGTCTTGAGTTCACTCACTCCATCACGACAAAGGCTGACGTCATGCTGGCCCTTGGCACCCGCTTCGGCGAGGCCGATTCCTCCAGCTGGTATCCGGGTGTTACCTTTGACAAGAGAGTCACCAGGTTTATCCAGATCGATATCGATCCCGCCGAGATCGGACGCAACTACCCTGTAGAGCTCGGCGCCATCGCTGACATCAAGAAAGCCCTGAAGGCCATCCTGCTTGCGGCAAAGGCCATCAAGCCCGAGGGGATCAAACGTCCCGCTCTGAGAAAGAAGATCGCCGCTGCAAAGGCTGCCTTCAAGGAGAGCAACGTCGCTATCAGCAACGACAACCGCTTCCCGATGACTCCTCAGCGCATCCTTAAGGATGTCAAGGAGGCCCTTCCCGAGGATGCTTACATCTTTACCGATGTGGGCTGGAACAAAAACGGTGTCGCCCAGGAATATGACATCAATATCCCCGGCACCATCCATCATACCTCCGGTCTGTGCACCATGGGCTTTGGTGCTGCCGCGGTTCTCGGCGGCGCTCTCGCTGCCCAGAAACAGGGCCGTATAGCTGTTACTCTGACCGGTGACGGCGGCTTTGGCGCTGCCAACCCCTGCGTGCTTGCTACTGCCGTAGAGCAGGGCATCCCCGCTATCTGGGTCATCATGGACAACTGCAAGTTCGGTACTATCAACGGACTTCAGAACGGCAACTATGAGCGTAACTTCGGTACTGCCTTCAAAACTCCCGACGGCGCCGAGTACAATCCCAAGTGGGAAGATATCGCAAAGGCCTGCGGCGTAGCCTCCGTGCGCGTCAAGAAGGCCGAGGATTTCCTTCCTGCCATGAAGAAGGCCGTGAAGTTCGCCAAGGCCGGCAAGCCTTTCCTTGTAGAGGCCCCCATGGAGAACATCGTAGTGCCTACTCCCGGCTGCTGGAACATCAACGACATCTATTCACCCAAGAAGAATGTTGTCGAAGGCAAGGTACGCCCCGATGCAAAGGGCAGATTCCATGCTCCCGACCACAGCGGTACTCACAAGGCAAAGCAGTGACCGTAGTTATCAGAACGCCCGGCAGAAATGCCGGGCGTTTTTTTAGCGGACTTTGTTTTGACATAGAGGCGGCCGCGTTTTCAGCTGTCTGCTTTTTTTATCGCGCTGATATCGCCGTCTGAGACCATCGAATAGTTTGTGTGGTAGATCACGAGACCCGGATGCGCCGCGGGAGGCTTTTTGAGGTTTTTGCGCTGTGTATAGTCGATCTCGATCTTTTCGCCCTTAGACGCGGAAGAATAGTGCGCCGCCAGAGCCGCGGCCTCCTCAAAGCCCCGGTCGGAAAGCTCGGCGCCTGAGCATTTGACGATCACATGAGAGCCCGGACGCCCCTTTGCGTGGAACCACCAGTCGCTGCCTCCGGCTATGCCGAAGGTCACGGCCTCATTCTGGTAATTGTTTTTTCCGACATAGATGTCATAACCGTCACAGGAGATAAAATGCAGAGGAACGCCCTTCGGCGTTTTCCCCTTGCCTGAGGAGGCCTGCTTCCTGATATATCCCGCCTGGGTCAGCTCATCCCTGATCTCGGCCAGATCTCCCTCGGAGGCAGCGGTAGAAAGACTGGTCTCTATGGAGCGCAGGTGCTCCAGAGCGGCCTTTGTCTCGGCTATCTGTTCCTCGAGCGCTATTGCGGTGCGGCGGAGCTTCTGATATCTGTCGTAGTATCTGTTAGCGTTGTCCGAGACGGAAAGATCCGGATCAAGAGGGATACTGACATCTTTGTAATCATCGCTGTAATCCTGCAGGACGACGCAGGAAAGCCCCGGCTCTATGGAGTAGGCATAGGCGCGCAAAAGCTCGCCGAAGGTCCGGTATCTGTCACGCTTTTCCGTGTCCTTCATCTGTTTTTCCTGCAGATCCAGCTTTTTAACCGTACGGGAGATGGCAGTATCGGTGATCCGCCTCAGGTCGGCGGAGCGCTGCCGTATCCTGGTCACTGCTTCCTTTTGCCTGTAATACGTCTCAAGGACCTCGCTGACGGTATCAAAGCTCCTGCGCTCAAATGAAGAATAAATAGTGAGCGGCAGCGCGGAAAACTCAAACGGTTCGTCGCCGCGGTAATAGATCTGCGGCTCAAAATGTCCGGCGATTATACTGCCTGTATATTCTGAAAAAGCCTGCCAGAGAGCCTCGCAGTCATCGGATCGCAGCGGGACGTCAGGATCGAGCCCGGCTCTGAAGCAAAGCTCCTCCGCGACTGCAGGACTGAGCCCGGAGTAGGATGTATAAAGCGCTTTTGCCGCAGGTGTATCCGTGACAAGCAGATCCCGGAATGAGTCCCTGTTGGCGTGCAGCGTATCGGCTTTTGTCAGCTCCACGGGCAGGAAATATGCTCTGCCGGGGAGTACTTCGCGCAGAGAGCTTACGGTGGATGGCACGCGCTTGATGCTGTCTATGATGCGGTCCTCTTCATCGGTAAATATGATATTGCTGTATTTGCCCATGAGCTCAACTATCAGGTTCTTTTCGCGGGGATCGCCCATCTCGTCAAGATGCGCGATACGGATGCGGACTATACGCTCGAGCGAGGGTTGAGAGACGGAGAGTACGTGACCTCCGCCGATGTGTTTGCGCAGCAGCATGCAGAAGCTGGGAGCAGACGCGGGATTAGCCTTTGCTTCTTCCGTAAAATACATCAGCGGAAGGCTTGCCCCGGCTGAGATCAGGAGCCTTTTCTGCCTGAAGGTCGAACCCGAGAAAGTAATAACGAGCTCGTCGCTTTCGGGCTGGTTTATCTTGCTTATCCTGGCGCCGACGAGAGTCTGCATCTCGTGGACTATATTTGCTATCACGGTTCCGTCAAAAGCCATAGTGATCCCTCTTTAAAGCAGGACCGCAGCAGGATCCCGCGTTATCGTCTGTACTACTGGATTATATCAGAAACCCCGCAAATATACCATATACTCCTTTTTCCGCTTGTATTTCGCCGCTTGTTTGAGTATAATGTACCAGATATATTATATCCAAAGGCGGAGCATTATATGATCATGAGCATGACCGGTTTCGGAGCCGGGGAAGCGTCGGATGAGAAATACAAGGTAACGGTGGAGATCAAGTCTGTAAATCACAGATATCTTGATCTGAATATCAGACTTCCGAGAAAATTCAATCAGCTCGAGGGCAGACTGCGCACCGGCATCAAAAACTACGCTCAGCGCGGCAAGATCGATATATACGTAAATTATGAGGAGTTTGGCGACGCCGGAAAAAAGCTTCGCTATGATTCCGCACTTGCGGGAGAGTATCTCGAATACATGACGCGTATCAGCCGCGAGCACTCTCTGCCGCTTGATCTGACTGCCGACAGGCTCGCGCTTATGCCTGAGGTCCTGACCATGGATCAGGCCGACGATGACGAGGAGTATTTATGGAGCCTTCTTGGAACGGCGTTTTCCAGAGCCGGTGACGCTTTCAGGCTGCAGAGGGGTATCGAGGGCGCCAACCTCAAGGACGATATCCTTGCCAAGCTTGACGGAATGGACGCGGATGTGGCCTATATAGAGAAGAGGGCGCCGGAGATCCTTGACGAGTACCGTGAGCGTCTCGTATCCCGCATCAAAGAATTTACCGAGGGCATGGATTTCGACGAGTCGCGGATACTGACGGAGGTCGCCATCTACGCCGACAAGACCTGTGTGGATGAGGAGACCGTCCGGCTTCACAGCCATATCGGCAGTATGCGCGCCGCCCTGACCGAGGATAGCAAAGAGGCAGTCGGACGCAGACTTGATTTTATTGCTCAGGAGATGAACCGCGAGGCAAATACCACGCTGAGCAAATCAAACAGGATCGATATTTCAGAGACCGCGGTGCGGCTCAAAACAGAAATAGAAAAAATAAGGGAGCAGGTTCAGAACATTGAGTGAGAAAAAAGGAAAAGGCAAGCTTATAATAGTATCGGGATTTTCGGGCACGGGCAAAGGCACGATGATCTCGAAACTGATGGAGCGCCATCCCGGAAAGTACGCTTTTTCGGTATCGGCAACCACGAGAAAACCCAGACCCGGCGAAGAGGAGGGCAAGGATTACTTCTTTGTGGATCACGACCGCTTTGAGGAGATGATCGCCGGAGACGAGCTTCTTGAGCATACGTCTTTCAGCGGCAATTACTACGGTACTCCCGCCGGACCCATAAATAAGCTTCTGGCGGAGGGACAGAATATAATCCTCGATATCGAGGTTACCGGGATGCACCAGGTAACATACCGCCGCAGCGATACGCTTACTGCGTTTATCGTTCCCCCTTCTGAGGAGGAACTCATCAGGCGCCTGACGGGCAGAGGTACGGAGAGCCGCGAGCAGATCGTACGCAGGCTCACCAGAGCTACCGAGGAGGCTGCGTTCGCGCATGAATACGCCTGCATCATCAAAAACGGCGATCTGGAGCAGAGCGTAGACGAGCTTGAGGCGTATATCGAGACTGAAAAGCAGGATCCCAGGCTTCACGCCGAGAATCTGCGTCTGACAGAGGATATCAGTAATAAACTGAAAAGATATATCAGCAAGGAGATATAAAGCTATGATGTTACATCCTTCTTACAAAGAGCTTATGCAGAAGATCAACGAAGAGAGCGACGAGCCCATCGTCCACAGCCGCTATTCGGTTGTCATGGGCACCTCAAAGCGTGCCAGACAGATCACCGCGGCCAAAAAGACCGAGGTAAAGGGAGTCCAGAGAAAAGCTCTTTCACTCGCAGTTGAAGAGATGATGGACGATAAGGTCCATATCGTCAGCGAAGTAAGCGAAAATTACGAATCCTACGTGGCGGACGAGAACGGCAGAGTATGAAGGTATTTCTGATCTCCCTCGGCTGCGACAAGAATCTGTGCGATTCCGAGAACATGCTCGGAATGCTGGCGCGCTCCGGATACGAGATAACTGATGACGAGGCGGAGGCCGGGATCATCATCGTCAATTCCTGCAGCTTTATAGGCGACGCGCAGGAGGAGAGCATCAACGCCATAATCGAGGCCGGCAGATTCAAATCAGAGGGAAGATGCAGATATCTTGTGGTATCGGGCTGCCTCTCGCAGCGCTTCCGCGAGGAGATAAGATCCCAGCTTCCGGAGGTGGACGCGATGCTCGGCACGGCGTCCTACCCGCGGATCTGCGAGGTGTTGTCCGCCCTTGAAAACGGACGCGGCCCTGTCGAATTATTCGATTCCACGGACGCGCCTGTGCATTCGCACGAGGAAAGAATGCTCAGTACCGGAGGTCACTACGCGTATCTCAAGATCGCCGAGGGCTGCAGCAAACGCTGTTCGTACTGCATCATTCCCTATCTGCGCGGGAATTACCGCAGCGTTCCCATGGAGGAGCTGCTCGACGAAGCCCGCAGACTCGTGGAGGGCGGAGTACGTGAACTGATCCTTGTGGCGCAGGAGACCACACTCTACGGCACCGATCTTTACGGTAAAAAATCTCTGCATACACTGATCCATTCTCTTTCGCTCCTGCGTGATCTTAAATGGATACGGATACTTTACTGCTATCCGGAAGAAATATACGATGAGCTGATCGAGGAGATGGCGGTCAATAAAAAGGTCGTCAAATACCTGGATCTGCCGATACAGAGCGGCTCGGACCGCATACTTCGGGCCATGGGGCGTCTGACAAGCAGGGCGCATATCACGGAGCTTATCGGCAGGCTGCGCAGCCGGATACCGGATATCTGCCTTCGCACCACCCTTATCAGCGGTTTCCCCGGGGAGAGCGAGGAGGATCATCGGGAGACTCTTGATTTTGTGAAAGAGATCCGTTTTGACCGGCTCGGTGTTTTCCCTTACTCAAAGGAAAAAGGTACAAAAGCAGCCGCAATGAAGGGGCAGATTCCCAAAAAGGAAAAGCTCCGCCGGCGTGACGAGATAATGAAAGCGCAGCAGGAGATCTCTGCGGAGATATCGGAAAGCTTTACCGGCAGGACGCTCGACGCCTTTATCGAGGGAAGAGTGGACGGCGGAGATATATACGCGGCGCGCACATACCGCGATGCGCCGGATGTGGATGGTTTTATATTTGTCAGATGCGGGTATGAACTGATGAGCGGAGATATCGTCCGGGTGAGGGTCACGGGTGCATCGGAGTATGATTTGACCGGAGAAATTGCAGATGAACATATCCAATAAACTTACAACCTTAAGAGTCGTACTTGTTCCTGCTTTTGTCGTCGTGTTTCTGTACGCCGGGCTTGGCAGGACGGGAGACATGATCTCGCTGGTCATTTTTGCGATCGCGTGTATTACCGATTATCTGGACGGATATCTTGCGAGAAAGCATAATCTTGTCACAAATTTCGGCAAATTCATGGACCCGCTCGCCGACAAGCTCCTCGTGTGCTCGGCCGCCGTATGTCTGGTCGCCGCGGGAAGGATCGAGGCCTGGATCGTGATCGTTATTCTGGCGAGGGAATTTGCCATCAGCGGCTTCAGACTTGTTGCAGCCGGAGGAGGACTCGTGATCGCCGCCAGCATGTGGGGCAAATCCAAGACAGTCGTACAGATGTTTATGATCATGTTCCTGCTGCTTCATTTTGAAACTCAGTGGTGGTATATCGTCGAACAGGTCATGATCTATGCAAGCCTTATTCTGACCGTTATATCGATTGTGGACTATATAGTAAAGAACAGACATGTTTTAAAAGACATGTAAGCCTTAGGGGTGGAAATGCTCGGTGCAGTGCTGACCATATTAAAAATACTCGGTTTTATCCTGCTGGGTGTGATCGCGCTCGCTCTGCTGATAGTGCTTGCGGTGCTCTTTGTGCCTGTCAGATACAGGATTTCGGGCGATGTCGATATGCCGGAATACCGCGCAAAGGGTTCG
>CAMOQY010000043.1 GCA_946623295.1 uncultured Lachnospiraceae bacterium
GGAACGTTCATCAGCGAACGGTCTTCCTTTCTGACCGTACCTCTGAAAAGCCTGCTGCTGTCCAGATAGTCGTAGAGCAGGGCTGCTTTTTCAAGATTGCGGGCCTTCATGACCTCGAGACCGCCCATTCCGAGCAGCCACTTGAAGACCTTGCCGCAGATATAGATAGCGTAGCAGTTCGGCGTATTGAACATTGAGCCGTGCTCTGTGTACGTGCGGTACTGCATCATGGTAGGCACGCCCGGAAGATCGCCGTCCGGCAGCATATCCTCCCTCACGCAGCCGATGACGAGACCCGCGGGGCCGACGTTTTTCTGAACGCCTCCCCAGATCATGGCGTAGCGTTTTACATCCACGGGCTCCGAAAGGAAGCACGAGGACATATCGGCGATCAGCGGCACCCCGTGAGTGTCGGGGACAAAATGATATTTTGTGCCGTATATCGTATTGTTCTCACAGATGTATACGTACTTTGAACCCTCTCTGACGGGAAGGTTGCTGCAGTCCGGTATATACGTAAAGCCCTTGTCTTCGGACGAGGCTATCGCCGCGGCATCACCGAAGCGTCCTGCCTCCTCACAGGCTTTCTTTGCCCACTGTCCGGTAATGATATAGTCGGCGCGCCCTCCGCGCATAAAATTCATGGGCACCATCGCAAACTGCAGCCAGCCGCCGCCCTGCGCGAAAAACACTTTATAATCCGACGGCACTCCGAGGACCTTGCGGAAATCCGCCTCTGTCTCGTCTATGATATCCTGAAACATGGATGAGCGGTGGCTCATCTCCATCACCGACATACCGCACCCGCGGTAGTCCATCATCTCCTCCTGCGCCTCGCGGAGCACCTCCTCGGGAAGCACCGCGGGCCCTGCGGAAAAATTATATACTCTGCTCATTATGCCACTCCTGCATTTTCCAAAATATGAAAGCCGCGCCCTTTTGCCGGACCGCAAAGCGGACAACCGCTCTCTGTAACTGTATAATCTGTTATATTATACTTCTGAAGGCGCCGTATTGCAACAATTTTGTAACAATTTCCCCGATTGACTTCAAAATAAATACCGGCTAAAATCATATCTGTATAAGACAAATGCCGATGGAGGTTCTATATGGCTTATATACAGCGACATCTTCAGGAAAGTGTTCTCCAGCTCAGCGAAGAATACCCTGCGATACTTATCGCGGGGCCGCGCGGAGCGGGAAAAACGACCATGCTGCGTATGCTCATGGACATGGAGGCTGCGCTTCCCACCGGATATATGACGCGTGAGGCCCGTATACCCGTCCGCGCCGACGCCGCTCCAAAGCCCCGCCGGCATGTTTCGCTTGACGACCTGGCCAAAAGGGATATGGCCAAAAGCGACCCCTCTCTCTTTCTCCAGATCTACAAGCCTCCGCTGCTGATCTCCGAGATCCAGTACGCGCCGGAGCTTCTGCCCTATATCAGGAAATACATAGAGGAAAACCGCGTCCCGGGAAGCTTCTGGCTCACCGGCTCACATCTGGCAGACCTTATGGACACAGCCTACAAGGAGCTTTCAGGTGAGGTCGCTCTTTTGAATCTCTTTCCGCTCTCTCCTGCCGAGGCTGCAGGCTGCGAGCGCGATCCTTTCAGAGTAGACCGCGGGTATTTTGCTTCCGTCAGACCGCTGCCCTCCGACGCTGCCGGCATTTTCAGATCGATCTGGTCGGGATCCGGACTGCGGCGCTGCGAGCAGCTTCGCGACGGAGAGGACGGCCGCGGGACGTGGGAGGATGCCTACGCGGCTTATACCGACGAATGCATCCGCAGAGATGTGCGGGATCTGGGCGGCGCCATAGATCCCATAAAATTCCTCAGATTCATGAAGGCCGCGGCTGCCCGCTGCAGTCAGGTCCTCAATGTCCGCGCGATCGCGGACGAGGCAGGCATCGATCAGGTGACCGCAAAAGGCTGGCTCAGCATCCTCGCAAATATCGGCGTGATCTTCTATCTCCATCCATACGAAGACGAATCGCTGCGCCGCGCCATCAAGGCTCCGAAGCTCTACTTTTATGACACCGGCCTGATCTGCTACCTGACGAGATGGACAAGCCCGGAGGCCGCCATGACCGGAGCGATGCGCGACCAGCTTTTTGAATGCTATATCGTCTCCGGTATAGTCAAGGGATACTGCCACCACGGCGTCATGCCGTATCTGTACTACTACAGGGACAGGGACGGAGCCGAGATCTCCCTGATCATGGACGACACCCAATCGCTCCATCCAATCCAGATACGCGTAAGCGGCAGCCCTGTAAAGCGCATGACTTCCTCATTTGCGGTGCTCGAACGCACATCCGCAAATATAGGCAGCGGCGCTGTCATATGTCTTACCGAAAAACTCGGAACGCTCGCGGACGGTCTGTTTTCCGTCCCGGCAGGATACATCTGATATAAAGGCGGGTCAAAAATGCTAAAGACCGGATCAGACAATCGAGCTCTAATCGCCATGAGCGGCGGAGTGGATTCCTCCGTCGCGGCATATCTTACATCACAGGCAGGCTATGAGTGTACCGGATGCATGATGAAGCTTTTCGAAGCCGATGCCTCGGGCGAATCATCCTGCTGCAGCGCGGACGACGCGGAGGATGCCCGCTCGGTGGCGCGCAAGCTCGGTATTCCCTTTTACGTATTCAACTATACCGACAGATTCCGCAGCGAGATAATAGACCGGTTTGCGGATTATTACCTGAGGGGGCTCACTCCCAATCCGTGTGTGGACTGCAACCGGATAATGAAATTCGGCGCGCTGATGCAGCGGGCCGACGAGCTTGGCATCAGGTATATCGTGACCGGGCACTATGCGCGGATAGAGGCCGGCGCGGACGGAGCGTTCCGTCTGAAAAAGGCCGCGGACCCTGCCAAAGACCAGAGCTACGTCCTGTATCAGCTTACCCAGGAGCAGCTTTCACGCATCCTTCTGCCTCTCGGTGAAATGAACAAGGAGCAGGTGAGGGCATTGGCTGCGGAAAGAGGCTTTATCAACGCCCGCAAGTCCGATAGTCAGGATATCTGCTTTATCCCCGACGGAGACGTCGCCGGAGCCGTGAGGCGTTTTACCGGCGCCGATCCTGTCTGCGGGGATTTCACAGACAAGGAAGGGCATGTCCTCGGGAAGCACAGGGGCATCTGCGAATATACCATAGGCCAGCGCAGAGGACTCGGCATCGCTCACGAGACCCCTCTCTACGTATGCAGCATAGACGTGGAAAACAACCGTATCATCCTCGGAAGCAACAGCGATCTTTTCTCGCAAAGCGCAAGGCTGCGCTGTGTAAACTGGATCGCCGGAAAGGCGCCCGAGCGTGAGATCAGCTGCTGCGTCCGCATCCGCTATCACGCGCCGGAAGTCCCCGCCATAGTAAAACCGCTCCCTGACGGAGCGGCTCTGGTCAGTTTTACTCAGCCTGTCAGGGCTGTCACGCCCGGCCAGGCAGCAGTTTTTTACGATGGCGAATACGTCCTCGGCGGCGGCGAGATCGTCTGATTTCCCGCGCTTTTCCGTATGGAGGCTATACAAAGCGGCCGGACCTTCTTCAGATCCGGCCGTTCTTTTTTATTCTTTCTGGGTGATGACCGCGCCAGCGGGCACGCTGTGTGTCAGCCAGACGTTGCCCCCTATCACCGCGCCGTCTCCTATCACGGTATCGCCTCCGAGGATCGTGGCTCCGGCGTAAATGACCACGTCGTTGCCTATGTCGGGATGACGCTTGATGCCCTTTACCAGCTCGCCGTCATCTCCCACTGCAAAGCTCTTTGCTCCGAGCGTGACGTGCTGATAGAGCTTTACGTTCGTGCCTATGGTAGTCGTCTCGCCTATGACGACTCCGGTTCCGTGATCGATGAAAAAATATTCCCCGATCGTTGCGCCCGGATGAATATCTATGCCTGTGATACGGTGCGCGTATTCGGTAAAGAACCTGGGCAGCACCGCTATGTTTCTGATATAGAGCTCGTGCGCGATGCGGTAGGCGCTGATCGCCCTGAAGGCGGGGTATGACAGGATGATCTCATCTATGCTCTTTGCGGCGGGATCGCCCTGATACGCGGCCACGAGATCAGTCCTGAGCAGGCGCATGATCTCCGGCAGTCTCCCGGCTATCTCGCGCACCGTTCCTTCCGCGGACTCCTTTTCATCGATCACGTAGCGAAGCGCTTTTTTCAGCTGTTCGCAGCCTTCGCGGATGAAATCGGCCCGTTTTTCCTCCTCTGTCACGAGGTAATCCGCCCCGCCGAGGTGACGCGGGAACATAGCCGCAGTCAGCAGCTCAAGGGCTGACGAGGCAGCCTCGGAGAATCCCGTATAGTCGCGGCCCGTTATGACCACTTTCGATCTCGATCTCCATTCTCTGTTTTCCGAGAGAGTCTTTGCTATCTCAAGTATATTCAGATCTTCCATTTTATCTCCGTATCTCCGCCCGAATCGGGACGATTTTTCTTATTATAGCAGGCACCATGTTTTTTGTCATTGGATTTGCAGAAATTCAAGTGATTTCATTATCGCAAAAGCAGTCTGGCCGCGCAGGCTTTCCGCGCCGTGGGAGTAATACTGTCGCTTTTGACCATCCTGTGATACAATGTACGAAAACGGAAACGAGGAATGGCTAAGTGAATAACGAAAAAGAAAAGATGCTTTCCGGACAGATGTACGACCCGAACGACAGCGAGCTCATCGCGCTGCGGGTACGCGCGCACGGACTGTGCGCCGAGTACAACGCGACACCCGAGACGGATACGGAAAAAAGGTCCTCGATCCTGAAGGAACTGCTCGGCGGAATAGGCGAGGGGGCCTATATCCAGGGACCGGTAATGATCGATTTCGGCTGTTTTACAAGCTTTGGCGAACGCTCATACGCAAATTTCAACCTTACGATCCTGGATACCTGCCCCGTAACCATCGGAAAAGATGTATTCATCGGACCGAATGTCTCGCTGCTCACCGCCATGCACCCTCTGCGCTGGCAGGAAAGGAACACTTTTTACCGTGAGGACGGTGTACTGACGGACCATGAATACGGCAAGCCTATAGTGATAGGGGACAACTGCTGGCTGGCCGGCAGCGTGACAGTATGCCCCGGCGTGACCATAGGGGCCGGCAGCGTCATCGGCGCGGGAAGCGTCGTCACAAGGGATATCCCTCCCGGCTCGCTGGCCTTCGGAAATCCGTGCAGGGCAGTCAGGAAGATAGATTAGGTTTACAATGAAGGTTCGAATCCCAGGGGTACAAAAAAGGATGGCATATCGCCATCCTTTTTATGGACCCGAAGGGCAAAGCGGGCGAAACGCTGCCTGTGGCAGATGAAGTGAGCCCGCTTTGGGATGACATCCGATGAAGAGCCCGCAGCGGCGGGCGATGAATCGATGATGTCATCCGGCGAATTCCATATAGGTTCGAATCCCAAGGGTACAAAAAAGGATGGCGCATCGCCATCCTTTTTATGGACCCGAAGGGATTCGAACCCTCGGTCTCTGCGTTGCGAACGCAGCGCTTTCCCAGCTAAGCTACGAGCCCGTACGGATAAAGATTATATCTCATTTTCTAAAAAAATCAACCCAAATAATTAAATAGCAGCCGCATCCCGGAAGAAGCGGGACGCGGCTGCGGTCAAAAGGCCGTTAAAGCCGGAAATTACATAAGCTTACGGAACATGGCCTCGAAGTCAGCGAGGGTCGCTGGTCTGGGATTGCCGGGCGCGCAGGCGTCTGCGGCAGCCGACTCACAAAGGAAAGGCAGATCCTCTTCCTTCAGCTTGTCGAGTTTGGTCGGGATACCTACATCTACAGAGAGCTGCTGTACGGCGTCGATAGCCGCCTTGCGGTATGCTGCGGCATCCATTCCCGTGGTATCCACTCCAAAGGCCTCCGCGATGGCCTTGAACTTCTCGCCGGTGTACTCCTGATTGAATTCCATGACTATGGGAAGCATCATGGCGCAGGCGACTCCGTGAGGAGTATCATAAACAGCGCCGAGGGTATGAGCCATCGAATGAGCGATGCCAAGTCCGACATTGGAGTAGGCCATGGCGGTGACGTACTGGGCCAGAGCCATTCCCTCGCGTCCGTCGGGATCGTTGGCTACTGCCTTGCGCAGATTCTTTGCGATAAGCTTGATAGCCTCCAGATCAAGGCAGTCAGACAGCTCCCAGGCGGCTGCGGTAGTGTAGCCCTCGATCGCGTGGGTCAGAGCATCCATGCCGGTGGAGGCGGTAAGGCCCTTGGGCATGCTGGCCATCATATCGGGGTCGACCACGGCCACGTCGGGGATATCGTTAGGGTCTACGCATACGAATTTACGCTTCTTTTCCACATCGGTGATAACGTAGTTGATGGTGGACTCAGCGCCGGTGCCTCCGGTGGTGGGTACGGCGATCGTAAAGACCGTGCGGTTCTTTGTGGGAGCTACTCCCTCCAGAGAACGGACGTCATAATACTCGGGGTTGTTGACGATGATGCCGATGCCCTTGCCGGTATCCATGGAAGAGCCGCCGCCGATGGTGATCATGAAATCGGCGCCGCTTGCCCTGTAGGCATCCACGCCCTGCTGGACGTTCTCGATGGTGGGATTGGGTTTGATGTTGGAATAGACCTCAAAATCAATGCCGTTTTTGGCAAGCAGATCGGTGACCTTTGCGGTAACGCCGAATTTTACCAGATCAGGATCGGAAGCTACGAAGGCCTTTTTAAAGCCCTTTGACTTTACGATGCCGGGGATCTCTGCGATCGCGCCGTGTCCGTGGTAGGAAACTCCATTAAGTACAAAACGATTTACTGACATTTACAATACCTCCTTTTTTTGTAAAGCAATCTCCCCGCTTTCCGCGGCAGGAAGCTGCATTTAATACAATCGCTTGCCGCGTCATTATACCACGTTATGAACTTTTAGCATATAAGGCAATTGAATCGTTTTTTTATCAATAGTTTATGATTTCTTAATTGATATATTCTGCGGGTATATTATACTTGGATCAAAGACAGGGCCGCGGTCCTGTTATAATAATGCGGGGACGCGCCGGCCGGCGCGCAAACCGACGTAAGGAGATGATCACATGAACGCCGAAAAATACACAAGAAAATCTCTCGAGGCCATACAGGAGGCGCAGAACACCGCCATACGCATGCAGCACAGCGAGATCCGTCAGGCTCACCTGCTCCATGCCCTGTTAAGCCAGGAAGAAGGCCTGATCCCGCAGATCCTTTCCGGGATGGATGTGCAGCCCTCCGAGCTGCTTTCGCGCGTCACAAGGCTTCTCGACTCCCTTCCCAAGGTGTCGGGCGATGTCCAGCAGTATGTTTCATCCGGACTGAACCAGGCGCTGACGGGCGCGGAGGATGAGGCCAAAAGGATGCGCGACGAATACGTCAGCGTTGAACATCTTATGCTCTCTATTCTGAGCCATCCCGAGTCGGACCTTAAGCAGATCTTTTCCGATTACACCATCAGCCTGAAAGAATTCCGCAAAGCTCTGGATTCGATACGCGGATCTGCAAGAGTCACGAATCAGGATCCCGAGGATACCTATGACAGCCTCAAAAAGTACGGCTCCGACCTGACGCAGCTTGCCCGGGACAACAAGCTGGATCCCGTGATCGGGAGGGACGATGAGATAAGAAACGTCATCCGTATCCTCTCCCGAAAGACAAAGAACAATCCTGTCCTGATCGGCGAGCCCGGAGTAGGCAAGACTGCCATAGCAAACGGTCTTGCGCTGCGTATCGTCGCCGGCGATGTACCGTCCAACCTCAAGGAGCGTACTGTTTTCTCCCTGGATATGGGCGCGCTTGTCGCGGGGGCCAAGTACCGCGGCGAGTTTGAGGAAAGGCTCAAGGCCGTGCTGACCGAAGTAAAGGAAAGCGAAGGCCAGATCATCCTCTTTATCGATGAACTGCATACCATCGTAGGCGCCGGAAAGACAGACGGCGCGATGGATGCGGGCAACCTGCTAAAGCCCATGCTGGCCAGAGGCGACCTTCACTGCATAGGCGCGACTACGCTTGACGAGTACCGTCAGTATATAGAGAAAGACGCCGCGCTGGAGCGCCGTTTCCAGCCTGTGATGGTGGACGAGCCCTCCGTAGAGGACACGATCTCGATACTGCGTGGACTGAAGCAGCGGTACGAGGTCTTCCACGGCGTAAAGATCCATGACCAGGCGCTGATCGCAGCCGCCACTCTCTCCAACCGCTATATCTCTGACAGATTCCTGCCGGACAAGGCCATCGACCTGGTGGACGAGGCCTGCGCTCTGATCCATACAGAGCTTGACTCCATGCCGACAGAGATGGATGAATGCAGCCGCAGGATCATGCAGCTTGAGATCGAGGAGGCCGCGCTCAAAAAAGAGACCGACAAGATCAGCCAGGAGCACCTTGCGGATCTGCGCCGCGAGCTGGCCGAGCTCAGGGATAAATTCAACGCCATGAAAGCAAAGTGGCAGAACGAAAAGGACGCTATTACAAAGGTCCAGAAGCTCCGCGAGGAGATAGACAAGGTCAACGGCGAGATCGAATCCGCTCAGCGCCGCTACGATCTTAACCGCGCGGCAGAGCTCCAGTACGGGCGCCTGCCCCAGCTCAAAAAAGAGCTTGAGGAGACCGAGGCGGTCGCCGCAAAGGCTAAGGCGTCTGACAGCTCGCTCCTTCGCGATCAGGTAACCGAGGAGGAGATCGCCCGGATAGTGGCTAAATGGACGGGCATACCTGTCTCAAAGCTCATGGAGGGCGAACGTGAGAAGCTGCTCGGGCTTGACGGGCTGCTCCACCGGAGGGTCATAGGCCAGGATGAGGCCGTGGAGCGCGTATCGGAGGCTATCCTGCGCTCGCGCGCCGGCATCCAGAATCCGAACCGTCCCATAGGCTCTTTCCTTTTCCTCGGGCCGACCGGCGTAGGAAAGACGGAGCTTGCCAAGGCGCTTGCCGAGGCGCTCTTTGACGATGAAAAGAGCATGGTCCGTATCGATATGAGCGAATATATGGAGAAGTATTCAGTCAGCCGTCTGATCGGAGCTCCTCCCGGATATGTGGGATACGATGAGGGCGGACAGCTCACCGAAGCAGTGCGCCGCAAGCCTTACGCCGTAGTGCTTTTTGACGAAGTGGAAAAGGCTCATCCCGATGTATTCAATATTCTGCTTCAGGTGCTGGACGACGGCAGGATCACGGACTCCCAGGGCAGGACCGTGGACTTCAAGAATACTATTATTATTCTGACTTCGAATCTGGGTTCCTCGATACTGCTCGACGGAATAGGACCCGACGGAAGGATCTCCGCAGAAGCACGGGATCAGGTGAATGCTCTGCTCAGGCAGAATTTCCGGCCTGAATTTCTGAACCGTCTGGATGAGATACTGACCTTCTCTCCTCTCGGCGAGGAGCAGATACGCAAGATCGTTTATCTGCAGCTTGATGATCTCAACCGCAGGCTGAAGGACAAGGATATCCAGGCATCTCTGACGGATGCTGCCGTGGATCTGATCATCAGCGAGAGCTACGACCCGAGCTTTGGAGCGCGCCCGATCAAGCGCTACCTGCAGCGCCACGTGGAGACGCTTCTCGCAAGAAAGATCATCGGCGACGAGCTCGTTCCCGGGCAGCCGGTGACCATCGACGCCGAGGGCGGGCAGCTCGTGATCCGGTAAGCTTTCGCCCCACGCGTCAACCGGCGCGAGCCGGTCCGCAAGTCGCGCCCGTGCGGCTTTTCCGGAAATGATGCGGACGAGCCGGCGCGAGCCGGTCCGCAAGCCGCGAACCGTGCGGCTTTTTCCGGAAACGATGCGGACGAGCCGGCGCGAGCCGGTTCCTGCCAAAACAATACG
>CAMOQY010000044.1 GCA_946623295.1 uncultured Lachnospiraceae bacterium
AAGCTCCATAAACGGATCCTTTACCGGATATTTTTTTGATCCGCAGAGCACGCTGTGCTCTATGATATGCGGGACGCCCGTGCTGTCGGAAACAGGCGTGCGGAAGGCTATCGAAAAGACCTTGTTCTCGTCGCTGTTGCTCATGAGAAGGAGTCTGGCGCCGCTCTTTTTGTGCCTGAGAAGCGTCATCCCGCTCTCAAGCTCGTCTATATATTCCTGCTGTACGATTTCATATTCCTGCGGAACGTTCATTTATCAATCCTCCTGGATCATTCTGATCCGGATCTATATATCCGGTATTTCCGGTTACGCTGTGCCGGTCTCTTTTCGCCGACGGCCGATATATTACTTTTTCTCCGGCATCCTCATTATATCGAGCTCCCGGCACTCGCAGTCGAGCTCGATATAGAGCTTCTGGCTCGCGTGAGGACAGCTTTCCATCCGCTCTCCGTCCTCGCCTGTAAGCGAGAGCACTTTCGCGCTGATAGTCTCGTGCGGCCTGATCACCTCTATCCGATCACCCACGCTGAACTTGTTTTTCTGGATAAAGAATACTCTGCCGTATTCCTCGTGAAGAGTTCCCAGATAGACATATTCGGTGTGGGTCGATGTGCTGTCATAGACCTGGCCCTCGCTCCCGGGCCGTCCGTAGTAAAAGCCCGTGCAGAAGGTCCTGTTGCTGCAGCGGCGCACCTCGTCAAGATATTCGGGGATATTCTTTTTGTACACCGCGGGATCGGCATACAGCTCGTCTATGGCGCGTCTGTAGGCACGGGTCACAGTCGCGACGTACAGCGCGTTTTTCATCCTGCCCTCAACCTTGACCGAGTCGACGCCCGCTCTGACGATGTCATCGAGATGATCTATCATGCAAAGATCCCGCGAATGGTAGAGATATGTGCCTCTTTCGTCCTCTTCCACAGGCATGTATTCCCCGGGCCGGCTTTCCTCGACAAGGCTGTAGCTCCAGCGGCAGGGATGGGTGCAGGCTCCGCGGTTTGCGTCGCGCCCCGTCAAAAAGCTGCTGATGAGGCACCTGCCCGAATAGGAAATGCACATCGCGCCGTGGACGAAAGCCTCGATCTCCATATCGGAAGGTATATTCTCCTTTATCTGCGTTATCTCCTCCAGCGTCAGCTCGCGCGCTGCCACGACCCTGCGCACGCCCAGCTGATACCAGAAATCATAGGTGGCATAATTTGTGTTGTTTGCCTGCGTGCTGATATGGACCGGTATTTCGGGGGCCAGCTTTGAAGCCAGCGAAAAAACGCCGGGGTCCGAGATTATCAGCGCGTCGGGGCCGATGCTTTTCAGCAGAAGAAAAAGCTTCATGGCCGCCTTCAGATCCGAATTATGCGCAAAAATATTGGCTGCAACGTAGACCTTGGCTCCCCTGCTGTGGGCGTATTCCACTCCCTCGCGTATCTCCTGAATGGAAAAATTCTGGGCCTTTGCCCTCAGGCTCATGGTCTCGTCTCCGAGGTAGACGGCGTCGGCGCCGTATTCTACCGCTATCTTTAAAAGCTCAGGGGATCCGGCCGGTATCAGCAGCTCGGGTTTCTTTATTTTATCCATCATATCTCCGTTTCTTTACCGTAAACGCTACGCCGTCGCCGAGCGGAAGGACCGACGTAGACAGCTCCCTGTCCGAGCAGAGCGCATACAGGTATTCTCTCATTCTCCTGTGGATGGTGCGGTCGCGTCTTTCCACGGCAAAACGCGACTCGAGGATCGTGCCGTCCTGAAGGACATTATCCGAAACAAGCACGCCTCCGGGCGAAAGAAGCCTCAGTGTGTCCGGAAGCCAGTTCAGATACTGGCCTTTCGCGGCGTCCATAAAGATCAGGTCATACGGCCCTTCAAGAGCCGCAAACTCCTCTCCCGCGTCGCCGTGGATCAGTCTGATCCGGCCCGCGCCGATCTCTCCGTTTTCTTCTGCCCGCCTGACAAAGCCGGCAGCCATATCGAAATTCTCTTTTTTAAGCTCTATGGTGGTGACGTGCGCGGACGGGGCGTATTTTGCCATGGCAATAGCCGTACAACCGATCGCGGTACCTATCTCCAGGATCGAACGCGGCGATATGAGCTCTATAACTGTTCTCAGAAAAGCGCGCGTCTCACGTCTGGCAACGGGTATGCCCCTCGCCCGTCCGAAGGTTTCTATTTCGCTGATAAAGGGATCGTCTTCCCGGTCAAGGGATTGAAGAAATGTGCTCAGTCTTTCGGGATCCATAATACTCCTGATAGCGAGGTTGATCACTGCCGCCGCGCGGCGCAGCCATACATACTGACGGTCAGCCCTCCGGGCTTTCCTGGGTGCTCTCCGGCGTGTCGTACAGTCCGAGATGCTCGGCTGTCGGTTCTTCCTTTTCGACTTCGGCGGAGACCTTTTCTATCATCTGCCTCGTGGTCATGGATGTGTTGAGCACATACTGACCGGGCTTAAGATCGAAGTTTTTATTTGTAAATATATACAGCATTATCTTTGCCGCATTCTCGTCCTCTATGAGGCCTTTTTTATGGAGAAGCGCGGCAAACTCGGCGTGTGTCATATCCTCGCCGATCACGACGGTAACATCCTTCCCCGGAGCCGGATCGACGGTCTTTCCGGAAAAGAGATCATAGCCGTAATTATACGCCGTCCTCGCGCCGATAAAGAAAACCACTATCAGCACGGCGGCTATGACAACGCGAAAAGCCAGAGAGCTGGTCACTTTTGCAACTTTTACGAGAGAGTCGCTGTCTCCCTGCTCTTTACGCGAACGTTTTCTGTTTTTTCCTGTCCTGAGCGCCATATATTTCTCACTTAGAAGCTGATGTCGGTATCCTCGAGAAGCTCGGCAAAAACACCGGCAAGATAGTCCAGCTCGTGTTCATCCTCCACTATCTCGTAGACGCTCTCCTCGTCCTCCGGGGCAGAGACGTCCTTCATGATGTAGCATTCGCCGTCTCCCGTGACCGTATCGCTCGCAAGCGCATAATCCACCGCCCCAAGTCGCGTGGTCTCGAGGATATAGAGCTCGATGCTGTCGTTTTCACCTTTTAAAGTGATCTTTTCCATATTTTTCCTTTCAGGCCTTTGGCCTGCTGCTGATGTAGTCCTCAAGGATAAGCTGAGCCGCGATCTGATCGATCACTTTTTTTCGCTCGGCGCGGTCAGTGCTGTATCCTGTCTCGTCGAGAATGCTCTCGGCCTCGGCTGTCGTAAGCGTCTCGTCCCATAAAATAACGGGCACAGAGACCCGCTTTTCAAGTTTGCTTTTAAATTCCAGGGTCTTTTCGGCTCTCTCACCGATAGTGCCATCCATGTTGCGGGGAAGTCCGAGTACGATAAGCTCAGCCCCGCGCGCTTCAACGATCTCCGCTATCTTTGCCAGGGTGCGGCGGAGCTTGTTTTCTTCGCTGCGGCATATGGTCATGAGCGGCTGGACAGTCAGTCCAAGCGCGTCTGTAGCGGCAACGCCTACAGTGACACTGCCGTAGTCAAGACCGATGATGCGCATATCAGTACCTGGTCTGCATGGTCTCTATGTATGTCGTAACAAGCTCTTCAAGCAGCTCGTCGCGGTCGACCTTCGAGATCATGGTGCGCGCTCCGCCGTAGCTGGTGATATAGGTAGGATCGCCCGACATGATATAGCCGACTATCTGGTTGACGGGGTTGTATCCCTTTTCAACCAGCGCCTGATATACCTTTTCGAGCACCTCACTCGCAGGTATCCGTATATCCTGCAGCGTAGGGATCGTCTGAGTTTTTCTGAGATCAGCCATATTCACCTCTGTCTGATGTATAAACTTCCTTTTGCGCTATTATACATACAATCCAATTTATTGTAATATAAATAACTGCTGACTGCAAGCAGTTTACTATCTCCGGCCTGCCGGATTTATCCACGGTATTTTCGGCTGCTTTGCCTTTTTTATTCGCTCCAGCCATCCCTCAGGGGATTCCTTTGCGGAGCTTTTTCCTCTCCGGCCGACTTGTCCCCCATGGTCATGGCGCTGTATGAGATGCGCATGATATTTTCCACTTCATCTTCCGGGAGCCCCATCAGCTCTGACAGCTCCGCAAGACTCGCGGCGCGCTCATGTTCCGCCTCAAAATCCCTGGTCAGGTTTATGAGTCTGTTGGCCTCATCCTCAAGCTTTCGCGAGGCAAGCGTCTCTACTCCTTCGAGTCTGATAAACTCCTCGACCGCAGCCCTGATCCGCTCCGTAAGGAATACTTCGAGACCGGCATCCAGTCCGTCGAGCGCCGATACGGCGTCCATAAGAGCTACGTTGCCCTCCTGGATCAGATCGCCGACCTGCGCGCCGCTGTTTTCGTATTCGATGACCACTTCGGGCACAAGGTGCAGATTTCCTTCTATCAGTCTCGCGCGGGCCTGCTCATCGCCCAGCGACACCTTGCGCAGCAGCGACAGGTTTTCCTCCGGCAGACACGGGTTTATCTGCGAGAGCTCATCTATGTAGATCTTAAGATATTCGTCCTGTTTCATATGATCCGCCTTTAAATTTTTTCCTGCCTCCGGCCGTTCATCCGGCGCACGGCAAGCTGTCTCTGCAAATACCTTTCATACGGAGCCGCGCATCAGCGTCAGTCCAGCAGAAATCTTGAAAGGACCCGGTTGCTCACATCTATGCCGCGGTCGGTAAGCCTGAGGACGCCGTCTTCCCAGGTGAGATATCCGCCCTGTGAAAGATCGTCGATCGTCTCGCCGTAGATATCGGTCATCGATTTCCTGAATTTTTCCTCAAAGGCGGAGGATCTCACGCCCTCCATGGTGCGAAGGCCGAGGAACATATACTCCTCCATTGTATCCTTTTCCGGCTGCTTTTCAAGCGCGCGGAAGCGCTGATATGCGCTCTTTGCGCTCTCCCAGTACTCATCCTTGTCACGGGTGTTGGAAAAGCGCCTGCCGTCGAGATATGACGAGGCCCCCAGACCAAAGCCGAGGTAGTCGCCGAGTCTCCAGTATACGAGATTATGCCTGCATTCAAAACCCGGTTTGGCGTAGTTGGATATCTCGTAGCGTTCGTATCCGCGCTCCGCCAGATATGTCTTGGTGTAGTGGTACATCAGGCGGTCGTCCCTCTCTCCCGGCAGATATCTGCGCCCCTCCGGCGTCGAATATCTCTCGTAAAAGGGCGTCCCCTTTTCTATCATAAGGCTGTACGCGGAGATGTGATCGGGCTCAAGCTCCACGGTCCGGTTCAGGGTCTCCTGCCATGAATCCATGGTCTGTCCGGGTATTCCGCTCATCAGGTCCACGTTTATATTGTCAAAGCCGAGACGCCTTGCCAGTATGTAATTTTCCTTGAATTCGCTCCATGTGTGAATGCGTCCGAGGCATCTGAGCTCGTCGTCATTGGCCGACTGGACTCCCATGGAGATCCTGTTGATCCCAAGGCTCCTGTAGGTCTTGAGCTTGTCAACCGTCAGAGTGCCGGGATTGCACTCGATGGATATTTCGGCGTTATCGTCGATATCGTATGAGGAAAAAAGCTGCTCCACGATCCGCGTGATATGACGATCCTCGAGGATCGAGGGCGTACCGCCTCCAAAAAAGACCGTGCGGACCTTGTATATCGAGCTCAGCGTTTCATAGCTGCGTATTTCCTTTTGGAGGACCCTGACGTAATACGCCTGCTCGTCTGAGCCCGCAGGCCCCGAGAGAAAATCACAGTAATCACATTTTCTCACACAGTAAGGGATATGTATATATAAAGCGAGATCTCTTTTCTCCATCTCAGTTCCTTTCTGTTTTCACTTTCAGCCGCGGCTCTGCCGCCGTGCGATTCGGGCACCTACTCTCCATGATGCGGCTCCGCTGCCCTTGATTTCCTGCGCTGCTTATTCCTCGTCGAGCTTAAGTACGCTCATAAAGGCCTTCTGCGGGATCTCCACGTTTCCGATCTGGCGCATGCGCTTTTTGCCTTCCTTCTGCTTTTCAAGGAGCTTGCGCTTGCGGGTGATGTCACCGCCGTAGCACTTCGCGAGGACGTCCTTTCTCACGGCTTTTACGGTCTCTCTGGCGATTATCTTGCTTCCGATAGCCGCCTGGATCGGGATCTCAAAGAGGTGTCTCGGGATCTCGTCCTTGAGCTTTTCGCACATCTTGCGGCCTCTTTCATAAGCTGTATCGGCGTGCACGATAAATGAAAGCGCGTCGACCTCCTCATGGTTTACAAGAATATCCAGCTTGACCATTTCCGAGCGCACGTAGCCCTTGAGCTCGTAGTCAAAGGAAGCGTATCCGCGCGAGCGGGATTTGAGCGCGTCAAAAAAGTCATATATTATCTCATTCAGAGGCAGTTCGTACCGCAGGAGCGCGCGCGTGGCCTCCATGTATTCCATGCCGAGGTAGTTGCCGCGGCGCTCGGTGCAAAGCTGCATAATCGGACCGATGAATTCGGTGGTTACCATGATCTCCGCAGACACTACCGGTTCCTCTATGAAATCGATCTCCGAAGGATCGGGGAGGTTGGTGGGGTTGGTCAGTTCGATCACCTCGCCGTTTGTCTTGTGCACAAGATAGATAACGCTTGGCGCGGTAGTAACGAGGTCAAGTCCATATTCTCTCTCAAGTCTCTCCTGTACGATCTCCAGATGCAGAAGTCCGAGGAAGCCGCAGCGGAAACCAAATCCGAGAGCCACGCTTGTCTCAGGCTCATACTGCAGCGCGGCATCGTTGAGCTGAAGCTTTTCCAGCGCATCCCTCAGATCCGGATAATGCGCTCCGTCCGCGGGGTACAGCCCGCAGTAGACCATGGGGAGGACCTTTTTGTATCCGGGCAGCGCCTCGGCACACGGGCGGTTTTTCTCCGTGATAGTATCGCCTACGCGGGTATCGCGCACGGTCTTGATGCTGGCCGTGACGTAGCCTACCATTCCAGCGGAGAGCTCATCGCAGGGGATAAACCTTCCCGCGCCGAAATATCCCGTCTCGACGACGTCATACTCGGCGCCGGTTGCCATCATGCGTATCTTCATGCCGGGACTTATGCGTCCGTCCATGATCCGGATGAAGGCTATGGCTCCCTTGTAGGAATCGTACACCGAATCAAAAATCAGCGCCCTGAGCGGAGCCTCGGGATCGCCTTTCGGCGCGGGAAGCCTCTCCACTATTGCTTCAAGCACGCTTTCCACATTCAGTCCTGTCTTTGCGGATATCTGTGGGGCGTCCTGCGCAGGAAGTCCGATAACATCCTCGATCTCTTCAATCACTCTTCCCGGATCGGCGCTCGGGAGGTCTATTTTGTTTATCACCGGGAGGATCTCCAGATCGTGGTCCAGAGCGAGGTAGACGTTTGCCAGCGTCTGGGCTTCTATGCCCTGGGCGGCATCCACCACCAGTATCGCTCCGTCGCAGGCCGCGAGGCTTCTGGAGACCTCGTAATTAAAATCCACGTGTCCTGGCGTATCGATCAGGTTGAACATATATTCACGCCCGTCGCCTGCGCGGTACGCGAGCCGGACCGCCTGCGATTTTATCGTGATCCCTCTCTCCCGCTCCAGGTCCATATTATCCAGGACCTGACTCTGCATTTCACGCAGTGAAAGGAGTCCCGTCATCTCGATCATCCTGTCGGCGAGGGTGGACTTGCCGTGATCGATATGGGCTATAATACAGAAATTTCTGATATTTGAAAGGTCGTTTTTCATGTAAAAGATCACCTTTTAATGCTTTGCTGCGGAATACTGAAACTGTTATGAGATTATACTAAAAAATCATCTTTCAAACAACCCGGAGCTTTAAAGAAAATCATTCCGAAAAAAAGCGCTTTACTTATCAGACCCCGGATGTTATCATCGGGACACGTCTTCATTTCGAAGGCAAGATGCCTGATCAGCATAGTTTTACCTCTGAAGATTCTATTGTATACACTTTCCTGTGTAGACCCGACTGTACGATCAGACAGTCACTTCAATCCCATTTAAGGCGCTGCATAGGTGCCGTGTTTTGCTTTACTCAGATATCCCGCTGCGCAACTATTTCAGGATCCCGTCGCCCACTATCCGCAGGTCAAGCCCAGGCACTTAGCATTTTACCTTCTGCACCCCGCGACTGCGCCCCGTAGTCCGCGTTTCGCAGAATGCACCCCGGGAATGCACAGGCTCCACAATATTAATAAGATTTCCACATGGAGGATAACAATGAACACATACAACAGACATTTTTTTAACGACCTCAGCGCAATGCTTATACAGCGCATGACTACACTCTGCGGATACAGAGACAAGCTGCTTCTATCTCTCAGCAATGCCCCTGAAGGCAATCTGGAGGCAAGACTCATAAAAGGCGTCCCTCGCTATTACCACGCCAATGCCGCAGGCAGGCCGGTCTATCTTAAAGAGAATGATCTGCCGCTGGTCTGTCAGCTCGCTCAAAAAAGATATGACCTTAAATCGCTGAAGCTTGTCAGCGATGAAATCCGGCTGTATGAAACCATCATCTCAAAAACGAGATCATCACACGTCGAGGATTACTACGAGTCACTGCCGGCTCATTTTCGCAGTCTGATATCCCCTCTCGTTCCTACAGACGAAGAATTCGCCAAAGAGTGGAACTCAGCAAAATACGAGACAAACCCTTATTATGCTTCAATACCGGAGCTTGTCACCGAAAAGGGCGAGCCGGTCAAATCCAAGTCCGAGCTTTATATAGCAAATGAGCTTTTTAAAAGGTCGATACCCTACAGATACGAATGCAGGACTTTTCTCAAAGATTACGAAGAATACTATCCGGATTTTACTATCCTCAATGTAAGCAGACGCAAGACCATATACTGGGAGCACCTTGGCATGTTTGATAATCCCGGCTACTACGATAAAGCAGTCAGAAAAATCAACACATACGGAATGAACGACATATGCCCCGGCGAAAACCTTATACTGACATTCGAATCATCCGGCGTTCCGCTTAACACGCTTCTCGTCAAGAAATACATCGAAAAGTACTGTATATAAGAACGGTCAGGGCTCAATCTCCGTTCTCTGGGCGCACGGACGCTCTTCAGGAGGTCCGGAAAATGAAAAGAAAAATCGTCCTCCGTTCTCCGGGCACACGGCGCTCTCATGGAATATCGGCCTGCTGCTCCTTTGCCGCTTCCTTAGCACCGCATTATCCTGACGCTCGGGCGCTCTTTCAGGATTCCCGGTCCGGACGCGTCTTTGCCACCGCGTTATCTGAGTCCGTGGACGATCTCTCCGGGTGCCATGCCCGGACGCGTCTTTGCCACCGCGTTATCCGAGCTCTCGACCCGGTACGTAACCGAGTCGATCCGCAGCTCCCCGTCGAAACGCTGCGCCGGACTGTGGTTGACTGAAGCTAAATAATAAGGTGGTTCCTCAGTTTAGGGACAAAATAAACATTTTTTATATTTTTTTCGAAAATTGTTTATTACGGAAGTTACTCAGTGCCTGAAAGAGCAGCATTTTGAAGAGATAATAAACGGAAAACACCTGAATTTGTGTTTTCTGTTTATCATTTTCTATTATCAGCGGCCAAAATCTTGTTTATAGTTTGTAGAAAGCGACGTTCTTTGCATTATTGATAAACATTTTTTTAGGTTTTTTCCAAAAAATGTTTATTTCGTACAGAAAAATCGACTTCGAGCACGATACTTCATATAAAAAAATAAACGGAAAACACAAATTCAGGTATTTTCCGTTTATTTTTTGAAGAATAGCGTTTTACAATAGGTGGCGTGGCGCTGTCAGATGCGAACTTACTACCCGAAGCAGCGATCT
>CAMOQY010000045.1 GCA_946623295.1 uncultured Lachnospiraceae bacterium
TGCAGATGCCCTGACGGGATTTGCCCTTTATCCAAAGCTCACCAACCTCAAGGGCGCGACGGTAAAGCTTACGTCAAATATTACGGTGAACAGCGGAAAAGCCTCCGACTGGAAGAATAATCCTCCTGAGAACAGCTGCATACCCATCGGCAGCGCCGCAAGTCCTTTTGCGGGCACGTTCGACGGACAGGGACACAGCATCCGCGGGCTGTATCAGAAAGTTAAATCAGACGATCCGACGGGCCTTTTCGCTCAGACCGCGGAGAGTTCGGTTATCAAAGATCTCAGGATCGAGAACAGCTATTTTGAAAAAGACGGTCCCTACTGCGGCAGTGTGGCAGGCATCTTTTCAGGCACGATGGAACGAGTCTACAGCAACGCCACAGTCAGAGCGGCCGGAAATGAGCGCAGCCGTTTCGGCGGACTCGTCTCAGCCGTCACCGGCAACGTGACCATGAATGAGTGCTGGTTCGACGGTACGGTAAACGCTTCGAACAACCGCTATGTGGGCGGCCTTATAGGTTCGATGGAAAACAACACACGGCAGGTCAGTGTGAAACACTCCATGTTCAGCGGATCACTTTCGGCGCTCGATCACTGCGGCGGCATCTGCGGTTACATAGTTGAGGGAAATATTACCGCTGACGACTGCCTGAGCATAGGCTCGATGCGCACTGACGGAAAGACGATCGGCACGATAGTGGGCGGAAGATTCAGCGCCGCGCCGCAGATCACCATCAGAAACAGCGCCGGTGTGGGCAGCCCGGATCTGGCAGGAACGGCTGCGGCAAAGGAGATTACCGGATCTGCCAAGATCAACTCGCGCACTCGTGATCAGCTCACCGGCGCGGAGGGGCTCTTCCTTAACGCGTGGATAGATTTCAACGATCACTACATGGTCCGCGATACCGAGGTACCGGCGCTCCGTTCGCTTGAAAAGAAGATTTCAAAGCTCCAGCAGTCCATGGAAGACTTCCAGGACAGCGCCGTCAGGGATGAAAACGGCAGGCTCGTCTACAGCATCGGCAGCGCGGACGAGATGAACGCCTTCATACTTCTCTCGAGGCAGATGGATTTCTCGGGAGCTGTCGTAACTCTTACGGCAGACGTGGATATGAATCCCGGGTGGAGTGCCGGAGCGGAGGCTCCTTCAAATGTATGGTCGCCGATCGGAAGCACTTCAAGGCCTTTTGCCGGAATCTTTGACGGGCAGGGGCATACGATAAGCGGCGTATACGTAAGCACTGCCGGTAACGCCGGAATGTTTGTACAGACCGGGGCAGAGTCGGAGCTTAAAAATTTCAGTCTTAAAAACAGTTATATCACCAGCAGCGCGGGCTATGCGGGATGCATAGCGGCACACTTTGCCGGAAAAGCAGAGAAGATCTACTGTGACGCGACTCTTGCCGCAACGGGCGGAGCGGCTTATTTCGGAGGCCTCTTCGGAGAGACGAGATACGGCAGCGCGGAGCTTTCCGAGTGCTGGTTTGACGGCACCATAGATGCAGGCGGCAAGACCTGGGTCGGAGGACTCATCGGCGGAGCCTATGATGAGGCGATCGTCACTCACAGCCTGTTCAGCGGAAGCATTACGGCTAAAAACGGCGCAGGAGGTATCTGCGGCAATACAATAAGCGCAGCAGGCATTACCTTTGAAGACGTGCTGTCCGCCGGCGTCATCACTGCCGATCAGTGGGGCGGTCTTGTGGGCGGCAGACAGAGCGCGGAGAGCACTTTGACCGCCAGAAACAGCGCCTCTGTCGGAAGTGCAAAGTGGTACGGAAACAGCGGAGCCTATGTGCAGGAGACTGCGGATAATATAAGTTCCAGGCCTTTGGATCAGCTCAAGGGTGACGGCGGGTCGTTCCTGGCTTCATGGATCGATTTCAATGACCACTTCATTACAAGAGTGGATGCTGTTCCCGGACTTCAGTGCATGGTCGACGGCTTCCACAATAATTACACGCTGGACGAGAACGGCAAACGTATATATATGATCTCTTCCGCGGAGGATCTCACAGCCTTTGCAAGTCTTTCGCAGAGCAGGGATTTTGCCGGCTGCACCGTAAGGCTGTCGGCCGATATCGATCTGAATCCCGGATGGGACGCGGCCTCTGAGACTGCGCCCGATACCCTGTGGGCGCAGATCGGCTCTGCCTCAAAGCCTTTCGCGGGCACGTTTGAAGGCGACGGACATACTGTTAGAGGTATCTATATGAATACTTCTGCCCAGAGGGCAGGCATGTTCGCCAAGACCGCGGAAAGCGCAGTTCTCCGGAACTTCAGTCTGAAAAACAGCTGTATTATCACGACAGCCGCTTACGCGGGCTGCGTGGCGGGTTCCTTTGCAGGAACAGCTGAACGGATCCACGTAGACGCGATCCTCCATAAGACTACGTCAGGCAACAGCCGCTTCGGAGGACTCTTCGGCAATATCGAGGGCAGCAGTGCCGCCCTGAACGAGTGCTGGTTTGAAGGCAGAATCAGCGCAGCGGGCAACTCCTACGTGGGAGGAATGATCGGCGATCTCGATACCGCCTGCGACGTCACCGTTTCCCACTGCCTGTTTACCGGAAGCATCACCGCCAGCCAGCAGGTGGGAGGTATCTGCGGTATTGCCTTTGCCTCGGGCAGCAATATCACGTTTAATGATACGCTCTCGGCAGGCAGTATATCCGCCAGCCAGATCGGCGGTCTCATCGGCAGCAGGCAGACCGCGAATTCTGCAGTTGCCGCACACGGTTCGGTAAGCATCGGTTCATCAAAATGGTACGGAAATATCGGCGCTTATACGTCTGATAACGCGGATAACGTAAGCAGCAGGACTCTTGACGACCTTAAGGGCGAGGGAGGACTGTTCCTGGATACATGGCTTGATTTTGAAGAATACTGGATAGTCCGCGAGGATGCGGTCCCCGGACTGAAATGCTTTACAGAGTAACGGACGGAGGAAGCAGAAATGAAAAAATGCTATCGATCATCTGAAGCAGAAATAGTTCTGAGAGAGCCCTGGGATGTGATCTGCACCAGCGGCCTTGAAGAACTTGAGGAATGGGAAGGAGAGGAGATCATCATTCCCTGATCGCGAAAATGCAGACAGTGGAATCAGAAGGAAAGGAGTTGCTATGAAGAAAGAATACTTATCGCCGCTGTTTACGGCCGTGGATACGGATACGGAAAATGTTATCTGTGCTTCTACTCTGGAAGGATATGACGAGTACAGCGGTGAACAGATCATCATTCCATAAAGACAAACGACGGCAAATATTCTCAACAGGAAAGGAGCGAAAGCAAATGAAGAAACTATTGAGCGCGGTATTGTCGCTTGCTATGGTGCTGTCACTTTTTACAGCCGGTGCCTCTGCCGTGCTGGCAGATCTGCCGGAAGTATCCGAGGGAAAGATCTTCGGAGGTTATTATACTGACAGTTCCTATGCCAGGCCATCGTCTGAAGAGACGGCTTTTATAAAGGAAGTCGACGCCGCGGTCCTGACCGTAAAATTTCAGACGCTGCTCGGCGCGAATGAGCAGGACGAAAGCACCAAACTTCGTGTGGTCACGACTGTCGACAGCCTGAATTACAAAAGTATAGGTATAAAGATCTCGGTGGGCGGAGGTGAACCGACCGCGTATACCACCAAAAAAGTTGCAAAAAAGATTACGGGTTCGGACGGATTGAGGGATCTGGAATACGGACCTGCGGAATTCAGCCCGGAATCTGAGTACTTCTGCGCTTTCAACATCACTGTTCCTAAGAGCAGGTTTAATACGGAGCTTAGGTTCACTCCTTTCTGGGTCACTATGGACGGACAGGAAGTAGAGGGAACGGCGCGCAGCTTTACCATCAGTGAGAATGAGTACTTTAACCTGCTCCAGATCAATAATGCGTCGGAGCTCACGGCTTTTGCACAGGAGTCTCAGACCAGGGATTTCGCGAACTGGACGGTCAAGCTCACTGCTGATATCGACATGAACCCCGGGTGCGAAGCGGGAGAGAGCAGCATGAGCGGATCGCCCGCCGCATGGACCCAGATCGGTTCTGCTTCGATGCCTTTTGCCGGCACGTTCGACGGCCAGGGTCATACCATCAGCGGTGTGTATATGAACACTTCTGAACAGTATGCGGGACTTTTCGCAAAGACCGCAAAGACCGCGGTACTTAAGGATTTCAGACTTGAAAACAGTATTTTCCTTACCACCGCTGCCTACGCGGGCAGTATAGCGGGCTCCTTTGCGGGAACTGCGGAGCATATCTACAGTAACGCTACCGTGCGCAAGACCACATCCGGCAACAGCCGTTTTGGCGGGTTCTTCGGAACGATCGTGACAGACGACGCATCTGTTCCCGTCACGATCAGCGACTGCTGGTACGCGGGACTTGTAAGCGCAGTAGGCAACTCCTATGTGGGCGGTATTATCGGCGCTCTGGATTCGGCCTGCAACGTGACAGTAACGAACTGCCTCTTTGACGGCGCGTTAAACGGCAGCCAGCAGACAGGAGGTATCTGCGGAAATGCCGCCGCCTCCGGCAGCAATATCACCATGAGCGAGTGCCTGACGATCAGCCCGGCTCTCAGTGTCAGCCAGTACGGCGGTCTTATCGGCGGGCGGCAGACGGCGGACAGTACCCTGACCGCGAACGATTCCGTATGTATCTGCGGATCCAAGTGGTATGGCAACAGCGGTACATACTCAGGAAACGCAGTTAACGTCAGCAGCAAGACTGTTGACCAGCTCAAGGGAGCGGGCGGTATCTTCCTGGATACCTGGCTTGATTTTGAAAATGTATGGACGCTTCGCGCGAACGATACTCCGGCACTTAAATCACTTCTGCTCGGGTTTGAAGCGTATACTCTTGATACAAACGGAAAGAAAGTATACACGATCAACAATGCTTCGGATATGGCCAGCTTTGCCGCTATGTCCGGTATCGAGGATTTTGCAGGCAGTACGGTCGTTCTCGCTGCTGACATCGACATGAACCCCGGGTGCGAAGCGGGAGAGAGCAGCATGAGCGGATCGCCCGCCGCATGGACCCAGATCGGTTCTGCTTCGATGCCTTTTGCCGGCACGTTCGACGGCCAGGGTCATACCATCAGCGGTGTGTATATGAACACTTCTGAACAGTATGCGGGACTTTTCGCAAAGACCGCAAAGACCGCGGTACTTAAGGATTTCAGACTTGAAAACAGTATTTTCCTTACCACCGCTGCCTACGCGGGCAGTATAGCGGGCTCCTTTGCGGGAACTGCGGAGCATATCTACAGTAACGCTACCGTGCGCAAGACCACATCCGGCAACAGCCGTTTTGGCGGGTTCTTCGGAACGATCGTGACAGACGACGCATCTGTTCCCGTCACGATCAGCGACTGCTGGTACGCGGGACTTGTAAGCGCAGTAGGCAACTCCTATGTGGGCGGTATTATCGGCGCTCTGGATTCGGCCTGCAACGTGACAGTAACGAACTGCCTCTTTGACGGCGCGTTAAACGGCAGCCAGCAGACAGGAGGTATCTGCGGAAATGCCGCCGCCTCCGGCAGCAATATCACCATGAGCGAGTGCCTGACGATCAGCCCGGCTCTCAGTGTCAGCCAGTACGGCGGTCTTATCGGCGGGCGGCAGACGGCGGACAGTACCCTGACCGCGAACGATTCCGTATGTATCTGCGGATCCAAGTGGTATGGCAACAGCGGTACATACTCAGGAAACGCAGTTAACGTCAGCAGCAAGACTGTTGACCAGCTCAAGGGAGCGGGCGGTATCTTCCTGGATACCTGGCTTGATTTTGAAAATGTATGGACGCTTCGCGAGGGAACTACTCCGGTCCTGATGAGTTTTGTGGGAGGAAGCGGACCCAATACCCTTATGATCTCTACCGCAGATGGCCTTAAAGACCTGGCCGCGGCAACAAAGACTTATAGTTATACAGGCTGGACCGTGAAACTCTGCGACGATATCGACCTCAATCCCGGCTGCGAGGCTTCATCCACAGCTATGAGCGGCGACCCTGAGACCTTCGCAATGATAGGCTCCTCTGGCAATCCGTTCGGAGGCACCTTTGACGGTCAGGGTCATACCATCAGCGGCGCATATGTGACAGGAACCTCCGGAGTCGGCCTGTTCCATGCTACATCTTCAGCTGCGACCATAAAGGACCTGAAGCTTACAAACAGTTTCTTTACGACATCTGCCGCGTACGGCGGCAGCGTGGTCTGCTTCTTCGCGGGCAGGATGGAAAAGGTCTTCAGCGATTCCTTCGTTTACAAGTCGACGGCGAACAACAGCCGTTTCGGCGGTCTGGCTGCTACCGTACAGGGCGGCGCGGCTACATTCAGCGAGTGCTGGTTTGACGGCTCTGTCAAGGCAGATGGGAACCTGTATGTGGGCGGTATCGTCGGCGGTTCAGAGAACTCTGCGGGAGCGATCACAATCGAGCACTGTCTCTTTACCGGAAGCATAAGCTGCGGCGGTCAGGGAGGCGGTATCTTCGGCTATATGCTGGCGGGCGGCATCACATTTGAGGATACTCTCGGCATAGGTTCGATCACGACCTCCAATAACAGTAATACCGGCACCCTTTTCGGCGGCAGGACCTCCTCCACTCCTCTGCCTCAGCTCGTGGTCAGGAATACGGCCGCAGTCGGTACGCTTAATTTCCTGGGCTCTTCGGCAGCGGATACAAAGGAGAACGCGGACGGGATCTCCTCAAGGACTCGCGACGATCTGAAAGGTATCGACGGTATCTTCCTGGACAGGTTCCTGGATTTCGAGAACTATTGGACGCTGCGTGACAGCGACGTTCCGGCGCTCAGATGCTTCGTCGATTCTGTGTCCTCCGCACAGACCTTGATCGATAATTCCAAGACCAAAACGGCAAACAGTACAGATATAAGCCGTCTGAGCTCGGTCTATGCGGGAACGACCCTGTATCAGGGCGATATGCACGCTCATGCAGACGCCGATGGCAAGATAGATGAAACCGCAGCGCTCGCACAATGGAAGAGCGAGATGAGCGGACACGATCTGGACTTCATTGCCAGCCTGGACCACAGGCAGACTACGCACATCGAAAATGCTGAGTGGGATAAAGATCTGTTCCTCTACGGTACTGAGCCCGGAACCTACGTCAGCGGCCTGACCGATCCGGCTTACAGCTCTGCCAAGGGCAAAGCTCACTATCTTATGCTGTTCAAGAACAGGGATGACCTTCTGAGTATTCTTCAGACGCCTGAATTCGGATTTAATTACAGCGCGGAGGGCGATATTCCTCAGGCTGAGCCAAACGGTACGGGAGCGTATACCTACGTCGAGTTTACCAGGAGCGGATTTGCTGATCTTGCCAATGCGGTTAAGAATGAGGGAGGTCTGTTCGTTTTTGCACATCCTTATGCATACAGCTACTCGAATTCTTCCGAGGACTACTTTGTCGCGGACGGTACGGGGCTCGAAGTACTCTATGGATCCTGTTCGGACAGTAAGACGAAGCAGGCCTATTCGCTCTGGAAGGACCTGCTGGCGGCGGGACACAAGGTCTGGGCAACCGCCGGAAGCGATATCCACGGAGGTCTGGATACTCAGGAAGACCACGATACTAATCCCAATAAGGCCGAGAAGGCTGTTACCAGTGTCTGGGCAACTGCGGATACAGGTTCGACAAACAAGGCTGATCTCATCATGGACCGTCTTGTGACCGGAAACTTCACCGCGGGACATGTGGGCATTAAGATGTGTGTCGGCAGCGCCGCCATGGGAAGCACTACCGATTTCAACGGGAAGCGCCTTGTAGCTGAGATCGGCGGCTTCAGCAAGTACGTTTCAGGTAAAGGCTACAGATTCCGCGTGAATGTCTATGCAGGCAGCGAGGTGGTGTATTCAAACGGCATGACCGATTCGGACACCCTGTCTCTGGCCTTTGATGCGAAGGACAATGTGGATTTCTACCGCATAGCTGTAATAGACGAGACAAACAACAGAGTCGTCGCCTACGGCAATCCTATCTGGAACGACTGATCGAGCGTTCCAAAGGAGAAAAAATGGATCAGAAAGCTTTTATAATAGGTAATGAGACTGTAAAAAAATACCTGAACGTTGATGATGTGATAAAGTGCACGGAAGATACCTGGCGCTGGTACGGTGAAGGCAAGGTCGTCATGCCCAGCAAGATTACTACCGACATGGAAAAGGTCGGCGTACCCGGCTGGTTCAATTCGATGCCCGCCTATATCGGGCCTACGGATGTGGCCGGAATCAAGGTCGTGGGAGGTTACGAGCATAACCGCGAGATAGGGCTGCCGTTTATCAAGGCCAATATTCTTTTGACCGACTCGCGCACAGGTGTGCTTCGCGCGCTGTTTAACGGCGATTATATCAACGATCTGCGCACAGGAGCACAGCCTGCCGTTATGGCAAAGCTGCTGGCCGCGAAGACAGATGTAGTGACTGTCATCGGCACGGGTCTTATGGCATATTACAGTCTCCTTTGTATGAGCAGGATTCTGAATATAAGGGAGGTCCGCCTCTGTGATATTTACGAGGCTGCAAAGGATCGCTTTATTGACAGATTCCCGGATGCTCCTTTCCGCTTCGTAAAATGCGCGAGCAATGAAGAGGGCTGCAGAGGCGCAGACATCGTCATGACTGTCACGAATGCAAACGCAGATCTGGTCGAGTATCCATGGCTTAAGAAGGGTGCTCTGGTCATGACCATGGGCTCGTTCCGCGAGACCAGCTTCGACGTAGTCATGAAAGCCGATAAGAGGGCGACCGACCATGTAGGTCAGTCGCTTCATCGGGGGAACGTAAAAGAACTTGCCGAGATGGGAAAGATTACGGCAGACTCCTTTGAGGTAGTAGTTCCGGACGTTCTCGCAGGAAAGTGCGCAGGGAGGACAAATGCGGACGATATTATCTTCGCACAGGTCATCGGTACGGGAATGCTTGACGTAGCCTGTGCCGGGCTTGTGCTGCAGAGGATAGAAGAATCGGGAGAAGATGTTTTCCGCTATGATATGACCAGGTAGTGTGATTGCATATTACTATTACGCATCACAGAAGTTTGAGAGCCCCGAGGGAAAACCGAGGGGCTCTTTTGGGTTCGCGCGCCAGCCAGGACTGCAATCCGGGACTGCGCGCCGGATCCGGCCTGATTTACTTTCTAAAAAGAAAGAAATTATCCCCGATACATTTCTTTGAAAAAAGAAAAGACTTGTTTTAGAGAAGTTAAGGTTGACTTTTATGGAAAACAAAACTATCATATTAAACAGATAAAATGCTGTTTTATAACAGGCATTACGGAGTCTTTTATCACTCCGCGGCTCATTTCGGATCACCCGCCCGGTCAAAAAACACCTGCCGGGCGCAAGCAGGAGCAGAAACGCGGATAGAACTTTCACTTCAGGAGGAAAACCATGAAAGACATTATTTTCGAACCGGCGGGACGCTTTGACTT
>CAMOQY010000046.1 GCA_946623295.1 uncultured Lachnospiraceae bacterium
TTTTCTTTAACGGAGGCATCGAGGAGCCGTTTGCAGGCGAGGACCGTATACTCGTTCCTTCGCCGAAGGTGGCTACGTATGACCTCCAGCCGGAGATGAGCGGGCCCGAGGTGGGACGCAATCTGGTCCAGGCCATCGAGAGCGGCAAGTACGATCTGATCATCTGCAATTTCGCCAATCCCGATATGGTAGGGCATACCGGAGTTCTCGAGGCTGCCGTTAAGGCCGTAGAGACTGTCGACGCCCAGGTGGGAGCTGCTGTCGCAGCTATAGAGAAAGTCGGCGGAGCCTGCATCATCTGCGCGGATCACGGCAACTGCGAAGTCATGGCGCAGGAAGACGGTTCTCCCATGACTGCGCATACCACCAATCCTGTTCCCTTCGTGCTTGTAGGCATGGAGGGCTGCACTCTGGCTGAGGGCGGCAGACTTTGTGATCTGGCTCCGACACTGCTCGAGATGCTGGGGCTTCCCCAGCCGGCGGAGATGACCGGGCACAGTCTGATAGTCAGATAACTTTTATTAAGATCGCGAAGCAGGTTCCGGACGGGACCTGCTTTTTTTTATACGATTATCCTTGCCTTTATCACGGTATACCGTTATAATATCCGCAAGGCAGGTGAGCGCTATGAATATCAATGAGATCATCGATCAAAAACGTTTATCCAAGTACCGGGTTGCAAAAAACAGCGGTATTCCGTATATGACGCTCAACGACATATGCAGCGGAAGGACCAGACTCGACAAATGCAGCGCCGAAACGGTGTACAAGCTGGCTCATGAGCTGGACATATCAATGGAGGAGTTACTTGAGCCGTATTTTTCTCTGCGTCCGTCATTTGATCTGTTCAAAAGCAATGTCTGTCATCGGCTCAAGGAGCTCGGTGATATCGGTTTTTTGATCGATACGATCGAAAACGATGATATCTCAACGTACTATAAAAAAGAATGGTATCCGGAAAGCCTGTATCTGCTTGCGATGTTAGACTATATCAGCAGGATAAACGGCGTACCGCTTTGTAATACTTATAATAATCTCCGCAAAGCAAGACTGAAAGAAACTGTTTTTCCGTCAAGTGTTATCGCTGCTTCCGCCGTATCAAAGGACAAACAGATCATGGAAAGAGCGATGGCTGATTCGATCCCTGAATTTATGCGGTTTAATATCGTGGAAAGCGAGATAAGGAATGTCACCTGATAAAGCCGGTGTATTTAAGAAAGACAATCTTGACTTTTATCTGAAAGAGCTTGCCAAAGAATATAAAAAGCTTGCCGGAAAAACCATTCCCGCAGAGATCATCCTGATCGGAGGAGCGGCGAACGTTGAGAATTACGGCTTCCGTGATATGACTACCGATGTCGACGCAGTCATTACCGCCGCATCCGCGATGAAAGATGCTATCAATCGGGTAGGAGACCGGTTCGATCTTCCAAACGGCTGGCTGAACGCGGATTTCCAAAAGACTGATTCGTACAGCGATAAGCTTTTTCAGCACTCTGTGTTTTACAGAACCTTTAATCAGGTGCTGAACGTGCGTTTTGTGACGGGCGAATATCTTGTTGCGATGAAGTTAAAGGCATTCAGACAGTACAAGAACGATCTTTCGGACATAATAGGCATTCTTGCGGAGCATGAAAGCCGCGGCGACTGCATTTCCGCCGAGCGCATCGATATAGCCGTAACAGAACTTTACGGTTCCTGGAATGACTTCCCGGACGGCTCGCGGGATTTTATTACAAAAACGCTCGCCGCAGGCAATTATAAAAAGATATACGATCTTGTAAAGAAGAATGAAAGAGATGCAAAACAGCTGCTCGTCGATTTTCAGGCGGATTATCCGGGCGTTCTGAAGAGCGAGAATACGGACGATGTGCTGCGAAGCCTGCGCGCAAGACAAAAAAGAGACGATCAGAAAAGGTAGACGGTCGAAATCTTCGCGCTTTTTGTGTTGCAAGGCATTGTATGATGGAGTAAAATTAACTCAATATAGTGTATTGTTAAAGGGAAAAGTATGATTTCATATATTACGGGGATTCTCTCCGAGATCGAGGACAAATACATAGTGGTTGAAGCGGGAGGCGTAGGCTACGGGATATCCGTTACTTCGCGACTGATGGGTCGTCTGCCTTCCGTGGGCAGCACAGTAAAGATATATACTCACCTGCAGGTCAGCGAGGACGCGCAGAAGCTTTTCGGTTTCCTCAGCACAGACGAGAGGTCGCTGTTCCGTCAGCTGCTCTGTGTGAGCGGAGTCGGTCCGAAGGCCGCCATGGGTATACTTTCCGTGCTTTCGCCTGACGAGCTGCGCCTTGCGGTGCTCTCGGACGATGTAAAAGCCATCAGGCGCGCGCCGGGGCTTGGTCCGAAGACCGCCCAAAAGGTCATCCTCGAGCTTAAGGATAAATTTTCTATCTCTGATATCACCGGCGAGATACCGTCATCCGGCGGAACGCCCGTCGGAGGAGCCCGGGAGGATGCGGTGGCTGGACTTGTGGCGCTGGGCTTTTCCGCGTCGGAGTCGCTGTCCGCTATTTCAAAGATCGGCGATATTTCGGGAATGGATGCCGGAGAGATCATGAGCCTGGCTCTCGCAAAGCTTGCCAGATAAACTGCCGGCAGGCATGCAAAGCTGACGCAAATACACAAAAGGATCCGCGTCAAAACCTGAATGCGGCGAATGTATCCGCAGACGGCATGACACAGAGGAACACAGATGGAACGCAGACTGATAAACACGGAAGTTACCGAAGAAGATAAAAAAATAGACGACAGCCTCAGGCCGAAGCTGCTCAAAGACTATATAGGTCAGGAAAAAGCAAAGGAGACCATGAAGATCTATATAGACGCTGCAAAGGGCAGAGGAGAAGCTCTTGATCACGTGCTGCTTTACGGACCTCCCGGACTTGGAAAGACGACTCTGGCTGGTATCATAGCAAACGAGATGGGAGTAAATATCCGCATTACTTCAGGCCCCGCTATCGAAAAGCCCGGAGAGATGGCAGCCATCCTCAACTCCCTTCAGGAGGGCGATGTGCTCTTTGTGGATGAGATACACAGGCTTAACCGGCAGGTGGAGGAGCTGCTGTATCCGGCCATGGAGGATTTCGTGGTGGACGTGCTTATCGGAAGCGGCGAATCCGCCAGATCCATCAGGCTTGGCCTGCCGCATTTTACACTTGTCGGAGCCACGACGAGAGCCGGTATGCTGACCGCGCCTCTGCGCGACAGGTTCGGTATCGTGCACAGGCTCGAATTCTATACGCCTGATGAGCTCAAGACCATAGTACTGCGCTCCGCGGATGTGCTCGGAGTCGAGATAGACGATGAAGGCGCTCTGGAGCTTGCCCGCCGCTCGCGCGGGACTCCGAGGCTCGCAAACAGGCTCCTCAAGCGAGTGAGAGATTTCGCGCAGGTTAAAGGCAGCGGGGTCATAGACCGGTCGGTGACAGACGAGACGCTCAGGCTCCTTGATGTGGATGAGGCGGGTCTCGATGCTTCTGACCGCAGGGTGCTCCGCACCATCATCACCGGCTTTGCCGGCGGCCCCGTGGGCGCGGAGACGCTGGCCGCGGCCATAGGAGAGGACGTAGGCACGCTTGAGGACGTGATAGAGCCGTACCTCATCCAGAACGGGTATCTGGCGCGCACCCCGAGGGGCAGGGTCGCCTCTGAAGCGGCCTACAGGCACCTGGGGCTTATGCAGCTGTAACAGGAGGAAGTTATGGACAAAAATTACACCGAAGTTATCATTGCGGGAAAAACCTTTACGCTTGGCGGATACGAGGACGAGGAATACCTCCAGAGGATCGCGGCCTACATCAATACAAAGCTTAACGCACTCAAGAAAGAAGGCGGATATAACCGCCAGAGCGAGGACTATAAAGCCGTTCTGCTCAATCTGAATATCGCGGACGATTATTTTAAGGCAAGAAAAAAGACCGAGGAGCTGGAGGCCAGAAACAAGGCCCTCGAAAAGGAAGTATATAATCTTAAACACGAAATAGTGACAAATAAGATCGGATTCTGAAACAGCTCTGGAGAGTCTTTTGCCTGAAAAGGAAGCAAAGACATGAAACCAGAATTATTATCGCCGGCGGGAAGTCTTGACTCATTGAAAGCTGCCGTAAACGCCGGGGCAGATGCCGTATATATAGGAGGCGCAAGATACGGCGCCAGAGCGTACGCCGATAATCCTGACAGTGAAGGCCTTTTGAAGGCGATCGATTACTGTCATTTCCACGGACGCAAGATGTATCTTACATTGAATACCCTTATGAAGGAGAGCGAATTTGACGACGAGCTCTTCTCATTTATCATGCCTCTTTACCGGGAAGGACTGGATGCTGTGATCGTTCAGGATTTTGGCATTGTCTCATATATCCGCAGCGAATTCCCTCAGCTCCCGGTCCATGCGAGCACACAGATGGCTGTCGCGGGAAAATACGGCGCAAAACTCCTTTCCGAGATGGGAGTCAGCAGACTTGTTCTGCCCAGAGAGCTGCGTCTTCCCGAAATAGCCGAAGTGACAGAGCTCGGAGGGATAGAGACGGAGTGCTTTATCCACGGCGCTCTTTGCTACTGCTACTCAGGACAGTGCCTTATGAGTTCTCTTATAGGCGGCAGATCGGGCAACCGCGGACGCTGCGCGCAGGTCTGCAGGCTGCCGTTTGAGGGAGGGCACCTGCTCAACCTCAAGGATCTGAATACATTGAAGATACTGCCGGATATCATTGATACCGGCGTCAGCTCGCTCAAGATCGAGGGCCGCATGAAGAGTCCGCGTTATACGGCGGGAGTAACATCGGTATACCGCAGGTATATAGATATGTACGACGAAAAAGGGCGTGAGGGCTACAGGGTAAGTCCCTCCGACGAAAGACTTCTGCGCGAGCTTTTTGACAGGGGCGGCACGACGACAGGGTATTTTACCCGGCACAACGGAAAGGATATGATCTTTAAGGGCGAAAAGCCGGACAGGATACCCGATGAAAAGCTCCTCTCCAGGATCGACCGGGAATTTCTGGAATCAGATACCAGGGTCCCGCTGACAGGTGAGATCCGCCTTGCGCCGGGGGAGATGTCATATATGAGCCTTTCGGACGGCACCTGCCAGGTCCGCGTGACTGGAGATATCGTCCAGCGCGCAACGACGAGACCGCTGACAGAGGACGAGGTCAGGACCAGTGCTTCAAAATTCGGTGACAGCCCCTTTACGCTCAGAGAACTGAAAGTAACAATGCTCGACGGAATATTCATGCCTGTGTCGTCTATCAACAAGCTTCGCAGAAAAGCCATAGAATCGCTGGAAAAGGAGAAGATAAATGGATATAAACGTTCTAATTTCTAATCCGGACTTTTTCAGCGAGCTCACAGGCATGGACCGGATCAGCGGCATTTACCTCGAGCAGGAAAGACTGACGGCCGACAGGCTGAGAAAAATGGTAAAGACCGCCCGTGAACACGGGAAAAAGCTGTATCTCGCGCTTCCCTATATCTGGAATGAGGAATCTGCAAGAGCTCTTAAAAAGGAGATCGCGCCGATAGCCGGGGCTCAGCCGGACGGCTTTCTCGTAAGGAATCTTGACGAGCTCGGACTGCTCTACGACAGAGGTATCCAGGGCGAGATAATACTTGACGCCGGACTTTATACATTCAACAGACGCTCCGCGGAGCTGCTCGGACGGGCAGGAGGAACGCGCTTTACCGCGCCGTATGAGCTGAACCGCAGAGAGCTCGAACAGAGAGGGTTTGAAAAAACGGAGCTGACGGTCTACGGGCATTATCCGATGATGATAAGCAGCGGATGTCTGAGGCTGACCACCGGAAAGTGTGTGAGAGAAAAAGAACCATACGGCGTATACAGACTCAAAGACCGTACGGGGACGATCTTTCCGGCGGTCAACTGCTGCAGGTATTGCTATAATATAATCTACAACAGTGTGCCGACGTGGCTTCTCGACGAAGACGGTATAGAGGAGGCCGAAAGCCTCAGGTTTTGTTTTACAGTCGAATCAAGACTTGAGATGCGGTCTGTCCTGACCAGGTTTTTTGACGGTGAAAGAGAGCCAAAGGGGAGCATCACCCGCGGACACTACAAGAGGGGCGTGCAGTGATAACAGTCGTTACGGAGATCTCTAAATACCTGATCCTTGCAGTGATGCTGATATACACTGTTTTTAATTTCATAGCGATCAGGGTGCGGGATCAGCAGCATTCAAGGAGTCTTTGCTTTAAGCAGCTGTGCATGGTATTTCTCATGCTGACCCTTGGATATCTGATATTGCTGCTGCGGACGCAGGACTATACTCTGATTGCTTTTTTTGCCATTCAGGTCGCTTTTTATATTCTTTACTACAGAATATTCACCAGACTCTATCCGGCGTGTTCGGGAGTCATAATCAGCAACACGATCCTGCTTTTCGGAGTCGGAGAGCTTATGATCGCGAGACTCGACTATTCCAGATCGATAAGACAGCTGCTCATAGGCTTCGCGGCGTTTATTCTGTCGTTTTTTATTCCCGTAATAGTCAGAAAATTCAAGGCGCTTGCTAAATTTGCCTGGATCTATGCCATAGTGGGGATCGGTCTGCTTGTAGTTGTGTGGCGCATGGGCAGCACGACGTACGGGGCGCAGCTGACTCTCTCTGTGGGAGGGGTGGCGCTCCAGCCTTCGGAGTTCGTCAAGATCAGCTTTGTATTTTTTACAGCGTCGATGTTCCGCAGAAAGCAGTCGTTTGCCATGACTGTAGTGACTACGGCAATAGCCGCCGTGCATGTGCTTGTCCTTGTGGCCTCCACGGATCTCGGCAGCGGACTTGTGTATTTTGTTTCATATCTTTTCATGATATATGTGGCCACCCACAGGATGCGTTATCTTGCCGCGGGAGCCGGCGCGGGCGCGGCAGCGGCAGTCGGCGCCTATTACCTTTTCGACCATGTGAGGATCCGTGTCGCCATGTGGAAAGATCCGTTTTCGGATTATTCGGGCAAGGGCTATCAGCTCTCGCAGTCGCTCTTTGCCATAAGCTCCGGAGGCCTCTTCGGTCTGGGGCTTGCGCAGGGACGCCCCTTGTCTATTCCGCTCGCCCGCAATGACTATATTTTTTCAGCTATATGCGAGGAGTTGGGGCTGATATTCGGATGCTGCCTGGTGCTTATTTATCTTGGCTTTATTCTCCAGCTTTTCGGTGTGTCCACGAGGCTGGAATCGCGTTTCCATCAAATACTCGGAGTGGGTTTTGCCGCGATGATAGGCGTTCAGGTCTTCCTGCATATCGGCGGTGTTACAAAGATGATCCCGGCGACCGGGATCACACTGCCGCTCGTTAGCTACGGGGGGAGCAGCGTGCTTTCGACACTGATGATAATCGGCGTGATCCAGGGGCTTAATATCTCCAGCGACGGTCTGACCGCAAAGCAGCGTGCGAGACAGCGCGAGGAGGAGCTCGACAGCGGGATGATATGAGCAGAAACAATAACGAAAAAAAGAATCAGGGCGAGCTTCAGCGCAGACGCATAGGCAGTACTGTGGATGATATCATGCGCGACGATAAGGACTTTGAACTTGTGCAAAAGGGCCCGGAAATCATAGACCTGTCCAGGCCGGCTGATAACAGAACGCAGAGCGGATCGGCCCGCGTAAAGCCGTATGATGAATATACGGATGACGGCTCAGCAGATGATGCGGACGACGATTTTGATATCAGGATCGGGTTTGAGGATGAAGACGGCTTCGGTGAAGGCGCGGATGACGGACAGCCGGATTTCGGCGGTCTGTATCCCGGCGGCCCGGACGAGGAGGAAATAGAAGAAGAGAGGCGCAGGATACACGCGCAGCTGCGCAGCGGCCGCCTTATCCACCGGGATATCAGAGTCGTGACGGTCATGTTTGTGGCGCTTTTTGCCGGGATCATCGCCTATATGATATATATGTACAATTTCCGTACGGACGAATATCTGGCCAGCCCGTACAACACGACCCGTCAGTCGATATACCGCGACAGGTATATACGCGGGGATATCCAAAGCTCTGACGGCGAGCTGCTGGTTACTACACGCACGGAAAGTGACGGTACGGAAAACAGGGACTATATCTTCGGAAGCCGCTACGCGCATCTGATCGGCTACAGTACAAAGGGCACCACCGGAATTGAAAAACTGGCAAATTCCTATCTGCTCGGGTCGCATATCAGTCCGATCACAAGGGCTTTAAATGAGCTTCGCGGTGAAAAGACAAAAGGAGATACCGTTGTCGCAACGGTGGATTCAAGGCTCCAGAAGGCCGCGTCTGACGCTTTGGGCGGGCACAGGGGAGCCGTGATCGTAATGGACGTAAAGACCGGCGCGATACTCGCCATGGTCAGCAAGCCGGATTACGATCCGAATGAGATCAGAGAGATATGGGATGAGATGACGTCCGACAGCAGCCGGTCCGAGCTTGTAAACAGGGCGCTGCAGGGGCTTTATCCTCCGGGATCCACGTTTAAGACGCTTACACTTCTGGAGTACATGCGTGAAAATCCAACCTCATACGATCAGTTCGGTTTTGACTGTGACAGCAGCTACGAGGCAGGAGAATACGAGATAAAATGCTCCAGAGGCATTTCGCACGGCAACATAGGATTAAAAGAGGCTTTTGCCCAGTCCTGCAACGGGGCATTCGCAAGCCTCGGACAGAGTCTGGATATAAACAGGCTGTACGCGCTCTGCGAAGATTTCGGATACAATACGAAGCTTACGGTCGATCTTGAGAGCAACGCCGCATCTTTTTCTCTCAAAGAGGGCGCGGGTCTCTTTGATGTGCTGCAGACGTCGATCGGTCAGGGAAAAACACTGACTACGCCGCTGCAGAATCTCATGGTTGCAGCTGCCGCGGCAAACGGCGGCGTGATGATGAAGCCGCAGTTCATCTCGGAGATAAAGACCGCCGAAGGTAAAAACGTTTGGAGCATGGAGCCCGAGAAAATGCGCACTGTCATGACCGCGGAGGAGGCTGGTTTTATAGCATCGTGCATGAGGAGCGTTGTGACTGAGGGTACAGGCTCGGCTGCGGAGATCGA
>CAMOQY010000047.1 GCA_946623295.1 uncultured Lachnospiraceae bacterium
AGGACATGACCGGGTATGAAGGCGAGGACAGGCTTGCCGATATCGCCATGATGCTCCCGGACGGCGTCAGCATAATTTCCGCGGGCGACGGAACTGCCGACGGGCAGACAGTCACCTGGAGAGGCGTGAGCGTAAAGTCCGGCGGGAGCTGCTCGCTCAGCGTGAGAGCAAACGTCACCGGATCGGCGGGCACGTATCTTGAGGGCGCGGTATGCACGGTAAGCCATGCCGGCGACACCTTGCACAGCATTACCTGCAGCGGTGAGGATATCATGATCGAAAAAGCGGTCAGCGCCGAGTCACTTTCGCGTCTTGCGGCGCTGAAAAACAGCTTCGCGTCGTACTCGTTCGACCCCTCAGCCACGGACGGACTTGCCGTAGTTAACGGGATAATGACCTCCGTAAAGGGAGAGACGGTAGATCTTGGCGCCTCGGGGTCCGCGCTGCTTCAGAAATATTTCACCGGCAGCTCCGTATACAGACACCGCTATCAGTCCAAGAGCGCGTATCCGCTCCTTGTCGACAATATGGCTTCCGGAAAGGCTGTATATATCCCCTCGTTCTCGGACGGCGATTTCAGCTATACCGAGAGAAACAGAGCGGTGAGAGAGGACAGCCTCAAGAGCGGAGATATCCTGATGATCTGTTCCGGAACGGATTTTGAGTACTATATCAGCCTTGACGAAAACGAGATGATGCTCGTCGGAAGCGACGGCGCCTGCAGCCTCGCCCAGACCTCCGCGGCGTGCCAGAAGGCCTTCGGGAGCAAAGTGTATATAGTCATGCGGACGCTGGGCAGATAACGTGTTTCGCGCACTTTAGCGCGCCGCAGTGCCTGACGCTGCACCGTCGGGCACTGCATTCTTTTCCTTGACGCGTCAGATGGCTGAACGTATAATGTACGCATGCCGGCGCGTCCGGTCTTATCAAGGTTTGCAGAGGTAAGGATTTTGAACGAAGAAACGATCACCGCGGAGGAAATTTCCGCTGAGAACGGAGAGGAAAAGGTCTCCCGCAATTTTATCGAAAATGCCATAGACAAGGATCTGGCCGAGGGCGTGTACGATACCGTGCACACCAGGTTTCCCCCTGAGCCCAACGGCTATCTGCATATAGGTCACGCAAAGTCGATCCTGCTCAACTACGGTCTGGCTCAGCAGTACGGAGGCAAATTCAACCTCCGCTTTGACGATACGAATCCCACAAAGGAAAAATCAGAATTCGTCGAGTCGATAAAGGCCGACGTGGCCTGGCTCGGCGCCGACTGGGAGGACCGGCTCTTTTTTGCCTCGGATTATTTCGAGACGATGTATGAGTGCGCGGTAAAGCTCATCAAAAAGGGCAAGGCCTACGTCTGCGATCTCTCAGCCGACGAGATCCGCGAGTACCGCGGCACGCTTACCGAGCCCGGCAAAAACAGCCCGTACAGAGACCGGTCCATAGAAGAAAACCTGAAGCTTTTTGAGGATATGAAAGCCGGAAAGTTCGAGGACGGCAGCCGCGTCCTGCGCGCAAAGATCGATATGGCCTCGCCCAATATCAATATGCGCGACCCGATCATCTACCGCGTGGCTCATATGACTCACCACAATACCGGCGACAAATGGTGCATCTACCCGATGTACGATTTTGCCCATCCCATCGAGGATGCCGTAGAGCATATCACGCACTCTATCTGCACGCTGGAGTTTGAGGATCACAGACCTCTCTACGACTGGGTCGTGAGAGAGTGCGGGTTTGACCATCCGCCGCGCCAGATCGAATTTGCAAAGCTCTACCTGAAAAACGTCGTCACGGGCAAGCGCTACATCAAAAAGCTTGTGGAGGACGGCATAGTCGACGGCTGGGACGATCCCAGGCTCGTCAGCATCAGCGGCCTGCGCAGGAGAGGCTATACCCCCTCGGCGATCAGGAAATTTGTCGAGATCAGCGGCATCAGCAAGAGCCAGTCGGTGGCCGAGATGCCCGCGCTGGAGTACTGTATCCGCGAGGATCTCAAGCTCACCCGGCCCCGCATGATGGCAGTCCTCGATCCTGTAAAGGTCATAATCGACAACTATCCCGAGGGTCAGATCGAGTATCTTGATGCGGCTAACAATCTTGAAAACGAATCCCTCGGCACGAGAAAGCTTCCATTCGGACGCGAGCTTTACATCGAGCGGGAAGATTTTATGGAGGAACCGCCTAAAAAGTATTTCAGGCTCTTCCCCGGCAATGAAGTCCGCCTGATGAATGCATATTTTGTAAAGTGTGTCGGTCTGGACAAGGCGCCGGACGGCAGCATCACCGCCATCCACTGCACCTATGATCCGGAGACAAAGAGCGGCAGCGGCTTTGAGGGCCGTAAGGTCAAGGGCACGATCCACTGGGTCTGCGTCCGGACCGCAAAAAAGGCGACGGTAAGGCTCTACGAGAATATCATAGACGAGGAAAAGGGCGTCTACAATGAAGAAGACGGCAGCCTCAACCTCAATCCCGATTCGCTGACGGTCTGTGAAGCCTTTGTGGAGCCCGCGCTGATGGACGCCGGACCCGAGGACAGGTTCCAGTTCGTCAGGAACGGCTTTTACGTGGCCGACCTCAAGGACAGCCGTCCCGGAGCGCCGGTATTTAACCGCATCGTTCCGCTCAAGAGCTCCTTCAGGCTTCCGACGGCCTGACGGGCACAAAACAGGAGGAAAAGACATGAGAGATTACGTACTTATGGTTGACGTGAACAGCGATATCGATCCCGCGTACGCCGCGGCAGAGGGCATCTGCATCATGCCCCAGTACTATCATTTCAACGACGGCGTTATCTACGGCGACGAGCAGAAGCTCAGCCTCGAGGAGTTCTTCAGCAGGCTCCGCACCGGCGAGCGCGCTTATTCCATGGGCTGCAACCCCGACCGCGTTCACGGCATCATGGAGGAGGCCGTCAAGGCAGGACACGATATCATCGTGACCATGGCCTCGGCTGAGTGCAGCGGCAGCTACAACACCGTCTGCATCGAGGCGGACAAGATCATGGAGGACTATCCGGGAAGCCGTATAAAGGTCATCGATTCCAGGCTGGAGTGCGCTCCGATCGCCCTGCTCGTCCACTATGGGCAGGATCTTAAAAAGCAGGGTAAGTCGTTTGACGAGGTCGTCGAGGCCATGGAGAAAAAGAAGACTCACCTGGATATTTATTTCATGGTAGACCATCTGGATTATCTTGTGCGCGGCGGCAGGCTTTCCGCAATCAGCGGCGCCATCGGAACGCTGCTTTCGATCAAGCCTATCCTTCATTTCGAGAACGGCCAGATCGTGCCGCTCATGAAGGTGCGCGGCAAAAAGGCCGCAAAGCAGGCCATGCTTGAGGAGCTGCGCAAAAAGAAGCTCGATCCCGACTGGTTCTGCGCCGGCAATACGCTCGATTACGATGAGGCCGAGGAGTTTGCAAAGACCTGCGCCGATGAGTTCGGACTCAAGATCCTCTACGTTGCTGATATAAACCCGACCATAGGCGTTCACATCGGCGACGGAGCATTCGGCGTGGCCTTCTGTACCGCTGACGAAGAGGAGTAAGCAGGGCCCTGCGCCAACGCTCCGGGGCGGCGATATCCGCCGCGCGAGGTGCGTTCTGGCATGCCTTTATGAGGTGCTCTTATGAAAAGATCCAGCTGGATCGTACTGATACTGGCGGCTGTGCTCATGTCCGCTGCGGTCATGATCCTGATAGTTAAAAACGGTTCCGGAAGGCGTCAGACAGCTCCGACTACGGCGCCGATAGTCCCCACCGCTGCCCCGGAGGAAGAGCAGACCTTACCGGATGCGGAGGGAGACACACAGGCGCCATCTGAAGCCGACGCAGCGTCTGAACTTCCTTCGGCCGTGACGTCATCCGCATCAGAGGATGGAACGGAAGAAAATGACGCAGCCGGTCAGAGCTCTCCCCAGATCGTGATCGAGATCGGTGATACGGGCGGGAATCTGCCGGGACAGACGTCTCCGGAGGAAAACGGATCAGGCGATACGTCCGGCGGCGATGTTTCCGCTTCGCCGTATCAGGCGGATATCATAGCTGAGATCACGCTGCCTCAGAACTGAATACCTGCGGCCTGAGGCCGCTGTTTGGGGCGGATCTGTTCCGCCCTTTTTTGAAAGGAGTCGATATGGACTACATCTTTGACAGATTCGAGAAGCTTGCGTCGACACTCATCAAGGCGCTTGAACGCAGAAATCACAGCGCTTTTTACGCGGCATCGGTCGATGAGGCGAGGGAGATAGCGCTCTCTCTGATACCGGAGGGAAGTTCTGTAGGCTGGGGCGGCTCCGTATCCATGGCAAAGACCGGGATCATTCCCGCGCTCCGCGAAAAGGGCTGCACGCTGCTCGACCGCGCGGCAAGCGGTGATGCCGACCGGACTCTCAGAGAGATTTTCTTTGCGGACTTCTTCCTGGGCAGCACCAACGCACTCAGCGAGGATGGCGTCATGGTAAATGTAGACGGCACTGCAAACCGTATCGCCGCGATGGCCTTCGGACCGGCAAATGTCATTCTCTTTGTCGGACGCAACAAGGTGGTAAAGACCGCTGAGGATGCTTATCAGAGGGCAAAGTACATCGCCTCGCCTATCAATGCGGACCGGTTTGACATCAAGACGCCGTGCAAGGTGACAGGCTCATGCGCCGACTGTCTCTCGCCCGACACTATATGCTGCCAGGTCCTGACTACGCGCTTCTCGCGCAAAAAAGGCCGGATAAAGGTGATCCTGATCAACGAAGATCTCGGCTTTTGATGCGCAAAGGCCCGGCTCCGGGCGGACTCATCCGGTTTGGATAACGGTAAATCATTTATTATTGCGCCGCGTCTGCGGCGCTTTTCTTATGCTGTTACGGAATATGTTTATGACGTAAAAGGAATTGGAACAACTGCTGTGTTTTTTATAAAATTAAATTATAAAAAAAAGGAGGCAGATACCTATGTATGCATATTCAAAACACGGAAAACTGAACGGTACCTGCGCGGTCCCCGGCTCAAAGAGCGCTACGATAAGAGCGACCATCCTGGGCATGCTGGCTGACGGAACGACTGTCATTCACAATCCGCTGCCGTCAAAGGACGGTATAGCTGCTTTTAATGTGGCTCGGGCCATGGGCGCCAGGATCGAGGCGCACGAGGAAGACAACACATGGGTCGTCGAGGGAATGAACGGACGTCCCCATGTCCCCGACTGCGTAATAGATACGATGAACAGCGGCACCACGACGAGCTTTACCATCGGAGCTGCTTCCCTGGTAACCGACGGCTACGTAGTCATCACCGGTGACGAACAGATCTGCAGACGTCCCTGGGGAGATGAGGTTAGAGCGCTCGCGGGACTCGGAGCCGAGGCCTTTATGACCAGGCCGGGAAATGAATGCCCTCCCGTTGTGATCCGCGGACCTATCCACGGAGGAGAGTGCACGATGCTCGGACACAACAGCCAGCACATCAGCGGACTGCTCGTACCTGCGGCGCTTCTGCCGGCGGGCGAGAGCGTGGACATCTACCTGACCGACCCCAAAGAGGCCATGTATGTACAGCTGACTGTGCAGTGGCTGAAGCGCTTTGGAGTAAAGGTAGAAAACTCGGATGATTTCAAGCATTATCACGTGGACGGCGGGCAGAAGCTCAAGGCCTGCGAATGTCTGGTAGCTTCGGACTGGTCGGGCGTTGCTTTCCCGCTGGTCGCGGCAGCCATTACGGATTCCGAGCTCGTCATCACCGATGTGGATTTTGACGATGCCCAGGGCGACAAGATGGTCGCGGATATCCTGATCCGTATGGGAGCAGATATAGAAAAAGATATCGAAGGACACAGGATCATAGTTCACGGCGGCAAAAAGCTCCACGGCGTCGAGGTCGATATGGACCTGATCCCCGACAGCCTGCCGATCCTTGCGGTGGCGGCTGCTTTTGCCGAGGGTGATTCTCATTTTACGAATCTGGCTCACGTCAGGATCAAGGAGACGGACCGTTTGGCGGTAATGCAGGAGGTACTTTGCGCCTGCGGAGCTGATGTGGATATCACCGCCGATTCTCTGACCGTACACGGCGGCAAAAAGCTTCACGGCGCCGCGGTTTCCAGTCACGACGATCACAGAGTATGCATGGCCATGTGTGTCTGCGGTCTGGCACTGGATGAAAACGCCGGCGAGATGAAGATCGACAATCCCGAGTGCGCGGCGGTATCATTCCCCAGCTTTTATGAACTTATGGGATCCGTCGGAGCGGATATCAAGGTGGCAGAGTAAGCCCGGATCCGCGCAGCATTTCCGCCAACGGGCAGATATTTCGGATCGATGACCCTGTTGTCAGGCAGATGCGCCGGAATAATGACCTGCTGCCCGAAAAAGCATTATAAATAAAGACCCGCGTCAGATAATACAGACGCGGGTCTTTTGCTGCCTGTGCGGAGTATGAGCACGATGCCGGATCGCTGCGCGAGTCCTGAGGGAGAGAGCTTTTACAGGCTCACGGTTCCCTGCAGCGGCTCGAAGCCGTTTTCCGAGAGCATCTCGTTTACAGCCATTACGTTAAAGGTTTTGTTGTTGATGCAGACGATTATCACTGCGTCGCGCGGATCCTTTGAATAAAGCGTGCCGGCCTTGCAGAGCTTAAGCGCGCGGTTGGTCTCATCCAGATCCATATGCATCGCCAGACAGACGGGGATGAGCCGCTCTCTGGACGGACGGGTCTTGTGCCCGTTAAAGAGCTGATAGGCGTAGTCGGAGCTGATCAGGCTGTCCTTTATCACGTCCGACAGTACAAGCCCGTGAGCGCCGACATATTTATTCAGGTAATCAGTGATGCCGGAATACTCGCTGGTGTAGTCTCCGGTGATATATCTGCTGAATTCCCCGGGCTTCAGCTTTGCCAAATAGTTATCCGTTTCTCTGGTGGTTTTCATTCTTTTTTCCTTTACATGTCTCTGCATATTATTCTACCTGTTGATGATGCTTATATCAATAGTCAGCTTTCTGCGCGCTGCTTTTTACGCAGAAGTGTGCTCCCGGCACAGCATTTTCCGATGAAAAATGCGTATTATCTGTTTGGTTGTAACCGCTGGTTGACAACTCGTAACCGTCAATTGATGTTGAAACTGCCGGAATTGTTTTATTATTTTATTATTTGAGATACATTTGCCGGCAGGACGGCATGTAAATAAAAAGGATTTTCGCAGTTGTAAACTGCTGATGAAACAGGAGGAAAAAAATGAAAAAAGCATGGATCTGTTTTTTGGCGGCGGTCATGGTTATTTCGTTGACTGCGTGCGGCAAGAGCCCGCAGGAGAAGGCGGCGGACGCGATCAACGATCTGAAAGATCAGGTCTCGGCGGCCGTAGATGATCTGAGGGATAATGCCGGGTCGGGCATATCGTCCGCAGCGGCGGAAGCAGAGGCTCGTATGTCCTCGGCGGTTGAAGACGCAAAGGACCGCATGTCAGAAGCGCTGGAAGGAAATGCCGGCAAGACGGATGAGCCTGCCACTGAGCAGACTGCCGCGACCGAGACAGCTCCCCAAAACGACTCCGGAGATATCCGCCCGGATATCAGGGAAGCCATCGACAGCTATGAGGCTTTTGTGGACGAGTACTGCGAATTCATGAAGGACTACGACGTCACGGATTACTCCAAACTGTCAGACTATATGGATCTGGTCCAGAAACAGCTCGAGATGAACAAACAGTTTGAAGAACTCAGCAAAAAGGATCTGAATCAGGCTGAAATACTGTATTATTCCGAGGTCGCAGCCCGCTGCTCAAAGAAGATACTGGACGTAACGAACAAACAGAACTGATTGTTTGGGAGGATTAGTGTAAATGGCATATCAGGTTCAGGTGATGAGGTGCCCTTCCTGCGGGGCAGACGTTAAATTCGATGACGGAAGGACTCAGGGCTTTTGCTCATTTTGCGGAGCGAAGGTCGTCGTCAGCAACGAGAACGAATATATCTACCGTCATATAGATGAGGCAGGAATCAAGCAGGCTGAGGTCCGTATGCGCGAGCTGGATCTTCAGGAGAAAAAAGAGCGCGAAGCTGCCGAGAAAAAGATCGCGGCTGAGGAAAAGGCCAGGCAGCAAAACAAGAAGACCCTTATCATTGCCGGGTCGCTCACCGCGCTGGGGCTGATAGGCCTGGCCGCAAAATCCGATTTTCTCACGCTGTTCCTGATTGCCGGTGTTATAGTTTTCTTTGCAGGAAGGGCAAAGAGAAAGAAGGAGCAGGATATCGCCGACGGCAAGATAATGCTGCCGTCCATTCTGGACGACTACGAGAACATGAATTATAAGGCTCTGGAGCACCAGCTGAGAAGCGCAGGCTTTACAAACATCAGCTGCATAGAGAAAAAAGACCTGACATTCGGACTGCTCAAGAAGCCCGGGCTCGTAGAGTCGGTGATAGTTGACGGGAGCGAGACTTGCGGCGGCGTCAGAGTTCTGCCGTCAGTCCCTATAACGATCACTTATCACAGCCTGAACCGGTAGGCAGCGCCGCGCAGGGAGCTGGCAGCAAATCGGCCAGTGGCTTCGCGGAAGGCGCCGGTTTTATGCGGTAAAGATAGTGCAGGCGGAATTGAAAATTCCGCTTGCACTTTGTCTTTCGGCGTGATAAACTAACAAAGCTCAAAAATGCACGGGTATCCAGCCCACAGCACGGTGCCGCCCAGGCGGTCGCTAAGGACGAAAGATATCCGGCGTAAATAAACCAAATGGAGGAAAATTAAATGAGCGTAATTTCTATGAAACAGCTTCTTGAAGCTGGTGTTCACTTCGGTCATCAGACAAGACGCTGGAATCCCAAGATGGCACCGTATATCTTCACCGAGAGAAACGGTATCTACATCATCGATCTTCAGAAGTCGGCACAGAAAGTTAATGAGGCTTATCAGGCAGTAGCGGATATCGCTGCGGCCGGCGGCACCATTCTCTTTGTAGGCACGAAAAAACAGGCTCAGGACGCTATCGCTACTGAGGCTCAGCGCTGCGGTATGTACTATGTCAATGAGCGCTGGCTCGGCGGCATGCTCACCAACTTCA
>CAMOQY010000048.1 GCA_946623295.1 uncultured Lachnospiraceae bacterium
GACAGCGTAGCCGAGGGGCGGAGATTGATTTCAGTTTTCGAACTGATATAATATAATAAAGGTGAGGATTCCGCTTACGCGCCGAAGCCAGAGGCCGGTCTGAGGGCCGGCAAGGCGGGGATCTGATCTGCCGTGCATGATGCCGCGAGGGCTGTTCGCGGGAAGCCTGGTCAAAACTGCCGGGTGCGTCGGCGCAGCTGCTGAAAAAGATGTGTCATAACAGAAATAACGGAGGATATAATAATGAAGCTGGCGTTTGGATACGGAAAGGGCGAGCAGATCGTTGAGGTGCCGGATAAGAATCTGCTGGGAGTGCTGACTGCGAATGAGATGGTCCACGAGCGCAGAGGCGAGGACGCGGTCAGGTACGCGCTCGCGCACCCTATCGGAGCGCCGCGGCTGGGCGAGTCAGTTAAGGCGGCAAAGGAAGCGGCGCGCGAGCGGGAGACTGCCGGTGAGCGCGAGTTCCGTATTGCGGCAGAAACCTCGGGCAAAAAAGTCCTGGACGGGCCCGGGATGGCCAGAAAGCCTTTCAGTATCGCCATTATTGCAAGCGATATTTCAAGGCCTGCGCCGAGCTGGGAGATCCTGCCCTCGGTGGTGCGCGAGCTGCTGGATGCCGGATGTACGCCCGAGGAGATCACGGTCGTATTTGCACTGGGCTCACACCGCGGACATACCGATGAAGAAAGGCGGCACCTGGCCGGGGACTGGGTCTTTGAAACTGTGCGCTGTGAGGATTCTGATCCGAACGACTGCATACATCTGGGCGAGACAAAGAACGGAACTCCTGTGGACATCACGAGGAGAGTGGCCGAGGCGGACTATGTGATCTGTACCGGTAATATCGAATTCCATTATTTCGCGGGGTATTCCGGCGGTTACAAGGCGATCATGCCCGGCGTGTCCACGCCGGCGGCGATCCAGGCCAATCACCGCATGATGATCCGGGATGAGGCTCATGCAGGAGCCATCGACACGAACCCGATCCGCATGGATATCGAGGAGGCCGGCAAGATCTGCGGTGCGGATTATCTGGTGAATGTGGTGCTGGATGAGCATAAGCATATCGTTTACGCGGTGGCCGGAGATATGATCGAGGCGCACAGGGACGGCTGCGCGTATCTGGACCGCATGTACCGCAAGCCGATAAAGCAGCAGGCGGATATCGTGCTCGTATCGCAGGGCGGAGCGCCCAAGGACGCGAACCTCTATCAGGTACAGAAGGCACTGGACAATTCAAAGCACGCCGTCAGGGACGGCGGGCGGATCATACTGATCGGGGCATGCAACGAGGGCTTCGGGAGCAAGGTCTTTGAGGAGTGGCTGAAAGGGGCTGATTCACCGGAATCCCTTATAAAACGTATAAATGAGCACTTTGTCCTCGGAGGGCACAAGGCGGCGGCCATCGCCATGGTAATGGCGAAGGCGGGGATCGATCTGGTGAGCGAGATGGACGAGGAGACGGTCCGGGGGATATTCATGACTCCCCGCCGCAGCGCGCAGAGCGCGCTGGCCGCCGCGTTCGCCGACTACGGTCCCGATGCAACGGTCATTGCGATGCCCTTTGGCGGCGCAACACTTCCTATGCCGGAGTGATCTTTCGAGCAATGTGATGCCCTTTTGCGGCTCGACACCACGATATTATTTGAAATCCATCTGAGAATACTGCAAATACGACGCACCGTCGAATTTGCAGTATTTTTGCGTGGTCAGGATTACTGCAAAAACGGCGCATCGGCGAAATTGCAGTATTTTTGCGTGGTGAGGATTACTGCAAAAACGACGCATCGGCGAATTTGCAGTATTTTTGTGTGAACTGAATTACTGCAAAAACGACGCATCAACGAATTTGCAGTATTTATGCACGGCCCGAATTACTGCAAAAACGATGCACCGTCGAATTTGCAGTATTTTTGTGTAGTGATAATTACTGCAAAAACGACGCATCGACAAATTTGCAGTATTTTTGCGTGGTGAGGATTACTGCAAAAACGACGCATCAGTGAATTTGCAGTATTTTAATGTGCGGAAAAAGATATAACTTGTATAACAGGGAGAAAGATGCTACAATTATAAAAACAAATGTTCGTATTTGCGGCTCAGCCGCAGAGGTTGCCCGCTTTATTCAGGAACCGAGAACTCGCGCCGGTATCGGAGATGTAAAAGCGCAGCCGTACCACGGAATACAGACAGATCATGAAAGAGCCGGTCAGTAAACAATTTATAGCCATAGATCTGAAGTCCTTTTATGCTTCGGTTGAGTGCATGGACCGCGGGCTTGATCCGCTGCGTACAAATCTTGTTGTAGCGGATCCGACGCGTACCGAAAAGACGATATGCCTGGCTGTATCGCCTTCGCTTAAGAGCTATGGTATCCCGGGAAGACCCAGGCTTTTTGAGGTGGTGCAAAGGGTGAAGGAGGTAAATCTCGGACGGGGGCCGCGGTCCGGCAGGACGGCGGGCTCGCTCCGGGCGGCCTCTTCCGGGGCCGGAACCCCCGGCTCGCCCGCGCGCGCTGCTTCAAATCCGGCGGCCTCATCCGTGACTGGAACCCCCGGTCCACTCGCGCACAGAGCATCAGCTCCGGCGGCCTCATCCGTGGCCGCAACCCCCGGCTCGCCCGCACGCGCTACTTCAAATCCGGCGGCCTCTTTCGCGGCTGGAACGTCCGGCTCGCCTGTGCGCGCCGCTTCGAATCCGGTGGCTTCCTCCGCAGCTTCATCCGATGGCCCGGAGCACGGCAGAGTTCATTACTTTGACGAAGATCCGGCGCCGCTTTTTGATATATCTGACGGGAGCTCATGTATGGCAACGGATCTAAGCGCGAATACTGCCCTGGCCGTGAGTTACATCGTTGCTCCCCCGCGGATGCGCCGGTATATGGATGTCAGCACACAGATATTTGACATTTATCTGCGGTATGTCTCCGAGGAGGACGTCCACGTTTACTCTGTAGACGAGGTGTTTATCGACGCGACGCCGTATCTGCACAACTACGGCCTGAGCGCGCATGATCTGGCGATACGCATGATCCAGACGGTGCTCGCCGAGACGGGTATCACGGCTACTGCGGGCATCGGGACAAATATGTACCTCGCGAAGATCGCTATGGACATCGTGGCCAAGCGCATGCCGCCCGACAAGGACGGAGTGCGGCTTGCGGAGCTTGATGAGATGAGCTACCGCAGGCAGCTCTGGGAGCACACGCCGATCACGGATTTCTGGCGCGTCGGCGGCGGGATCGCGCGGCGCCTTGCCAAATACGGAATATACACCATGGGCGATATCGCAAGATGCTCGATAGGCGCCCCAGAGGATTTCTACAACGAAGAGCTGCTGTACAAACAGTTCGGCGTGAACGCGGAGCTTCTCATCGATCACGCCTGGGGCTGGGAGCCGTGTGAGATCAAAGACATCAAAGCTTTCCGCCCGGAAAACAACTCTCTCAGCCAGGGCCAGGTGCTCAGCCAGCCCTATGCCGTTGACAAGGCGCGTATCGTCGTCAGAGAGATGACGGAGATGCTGTCCCTGGATCTTGTTGTCAAAAAGGTAATGACCGATCAGATGGTCCTCACCGTGTGCTACGACCGCGAGAGTCTTGCGGACCCGGAGCTTGCCGCTGCGTATGAGGGCGAGATCAGCACTGACCGCTATGGGCGTCGGGTGCCCAAGGATGCCCACGGCAGCATCAATCTGGACGGATTTACTTCCTCGACCAGGCAGATGGCGGAGGCAGTCTGGGAACTTTTCGACAGGATCGTGGATCCGAGGCTGCTGGTGCGCCGTATATATGTCGTAGCAAATCATATTACGCGTGAAAGAGACGTCGAAAGGCAGCCCGCGGTGGAGCAGCTCAGTCTCTTCGAGGATTTTGAGACAAAGACCGAGCGCCGTCAGGCGCGAGAGGAGCAGCGCCGCCGAGAGCACGCCCTTCAGGAAGCGGTGATCTCCATCAAAAACAAATACGGAAAGAATGCGATCATCAAAGGAACAAATCTGGAGGAGGGCGCCACAGGTATGGAGCGCAACCGGCAGGTCGGCGGGCACAAGGCGTAGATCCGCCGCCGCACAGCCGGAAAGAGGAAGCACTGTATTATGAAAAGCAAATACGAAGATATCATAAATCTCCCGCACCATCAGTCGTCGCGGCACGCGCACATGACGCCCCTGGCCAGGGCTGCGCAGTTTGCGCCCTTTGCGGCGCTGACTGGCTTTGACGACGATATAGACGAAAAGACAGGAGAAAAGCTTGGCCGCTTTGACGACCTCGGGAGGCTGCGCGCGGAGATCGAGGAGTGGGTCGAGCCGAGTTAACGTGCAGGTATCGCGCGAGACCGTGGATCGGGACAAACTAAGCAAACGGGGCAGGTATCGCTCGAGACCGTGGATCGGGTCAAACTAAGCAAACGGGGCAGGGATTTCCGTGTCGGGAGACGAAAACCTGCCGGGAAACAGCCGGCCTGAGCTGCACAAAAAGCTCTTGCCTGTTTATGCAAAAAGCTATACAATATGACTGTTATGCTTGGGGACGAATGCACTTTACTCTCCCCGTTATCTGGAGGCTTTATACTATGAAAAGATTTGCAAAGATTTTGGCGATGATGCTCAGCTCCGCCATGATTCTTACTTCGCTGACGGGCTGCGGCAGCTCCGTTCCGACGGAACTGGCTGACTACGCCAACACCGTCGCTGCGACCTACGGCGACGAGCAGATAATGCTTGACGAAGCGAATTTCTTCCTGAGATATCAGCAGATGGGAATGGAAAGCTACTACTGGAGCTTTTACACCAGCTACTACGGTTTTGAATCACTTTGGGAGGCTCCGTACGATGAGTACAAGACTCTCGCCGTCTACCTGAAGGAGCTGACCATGCAGCAGATCCGTCAGACCCGTATCCTGTGCGACCATGCATCCGAGTATGGTCTGAGCGCCGACAGTGTTGATAAGGACGCTGCCGCCGCTTCCGCAAAGGAGCTGATCGACGGTCTTGATCCCGCGTTTTTCATCTTCTCTGACGTTACCGCGGAGAAGCTTGCCGGCTGGCTCGAGAAGAACGATCTTGCCTACCGCGTTTACGAGGCCGTAAAGGATGCCGCCGAGGTCACCGTTACTGCCGAAGAAACCGAGATGTATACGATCAAATATGTCTCCTTCTCCGATTCCGATACTGCTGCGGCCGAGGATGACGCAGAGGCCGAGACAGAGGCCGCTCCGTCCGCGGAGAAGAGATCCGAGCTGTTCTACAATGAAGTCGTAGCCGGAGGCAGTATCGACACTCTCGCCGAAGAAGCCGGCAAGACTGCTAACTCCAACAGCTATCTCAAGGTGGATCCTGAAAACACCTCTGCGATCTACACAAATACCAAGAACTACAAGACGGGAGATGTCATCCGCTTTGCAGACGGCGAGACCTGGTACGTGGCCTTTGTAGTCAACGACAACGACGAGGAGGCTACCGCTTCCAAGGTCGAGTCGGTTACCGATACCAAAAAGAACGAGGTCTTTAACGAGATATACAAGGGCTGGCAGGATGCCTCGCCCAGCTTTAAGGTCGCTTCTGTGTGGGATGAGCTTGAGGTAAGCAACGGCCAGAAGATGATTCCTGAGACCGAGGCGGCTACAGAGCCTGCCGAGGAAGGTCAGGATGACACCGGCCTGAATTCGGAGGAATCCGGATCGGGCGATGAAATCGAGTATGATGACGCATTCTCTGAATCCGAGGGTGCTTCGTCGGATAGCGCTGACGACGCTGCGACAGACAGCAGCGATGCCGCGACTGATACTACGGAGGCAACGACCGAGGCTGAAACGGCGGGCTGAAACTGATTTGCTGTACCGCGCGCATATCTGAGAGCCGTGACCAATAGCGCGGCTGTGCATATCTGAGCGTTGCGACCAAAAGCGCGGCTGTACATATCTGAGCGCCGTGACCAAAAGCGCGGCGACGCATATCTGAGCGCCGTTATACGCACAGACCGCCAGCAGGCTGCCAGCAGGCCGCCGCTCAGACCGATCAGTCCGGAACCGTTTCCGATCCGGATATGGAGGAAAAGATGCAGGAAGAGAAACTGCATAACGGAATATCAGATCAAGGAGAGACCCGAGAGGGTCTTTCTTTGTCCGCGCACCCTCTCTCCGCCGAAGAGGTCAGCAGCCGGCGCGAAAAAGGGCTTGTAAACGGCACTATGACCGTTCCGACAAAAAGCGTCAGAGAGATACTTATAACAAATCTCCTGACGCCCTTCCATGCGCTTAATATCGCCCTTGCAGCCGCTATCGTGCTTTTCGGTGATATAAAAAACGCGCTGTTTATGGTCGTTGTCATAATAAATGCTGCCGTGGGAATATTCCAGGAGCTGCGCGCGAAAAAAAAGATCGACAGCCTTTCGCTGATATCCGCGCCCCGGGCCACCGTCCTCAGGAGAGGAGCTTCGTCCCCGGATGACGCCGGCTTTGCTGCGCCTGACGACTCTGCCTCCGAGACGGAGATCCCTTCATCTGAGCTTGTTCTTGACGATATCATGCGCCTCTCGCAGGGCTTTCAGGTCTGTGCCGATGCCATCGTCACAGAGGGCGAGTGCCAGGTCGATGAGTCGCTGCTGACGGGAGAGGCCGACCCCGTGACCAAGCGTCCGGGCGACATGCTTTACTCGGGCAGCTTTATAGTCAGCGGACGCTGCCACGCGGTGGTTACGCATGTCGGCATGGATAACTACGCTGCGAAGATCTCCCAGCGCGCGAAATATCTTAAAAAACCTGCCTCCGAGATAATGAAGGCAGTGAACCGGATCATCAAAGCAGTTGCATTTGCCATTATTCCCATCGGAGCAGCGCTTTTCTGCCGTCAGTACTTTGCCGGCGGGGTGGAGCTTTCCGCGGCGGTCACATCGACGGTGGCAGCACTGGTGGGAATGATCCCGGAGGGCCTGGTACTGCTGACCAGCGTGGTCCTTGCCGTCGGGATAATCCGTCTGGCCAGGCATAACGCTCTGGTGCAGGAGCTCTATTCCATAGAAATGCTCGCGCGCGTGGACACCCTCTGTCTGGACAAAACCGGGACGCTTACCGAGGGCCGCATGACAGTGGAAAGCGCTGATGCGGAGGCTCTGGAGGTCGCCGCGTATATCTGCCGTGAGCTCGGCGAGGAAAACCCTACGGCGGCCGCGATCCGGGCTGCTTCGGAGCCTTCGGCGGTATGCGCTTCATCATCGGAGAAAAACTCTGCTGCTCAGAAAGACCTCGCCTTAGAGAAAAAGGACTCCGAAGGGTGGGACGGAGCATCTTCTCCGCTCATCACCCGCCGCGTTGCCTTTTCGTCTGCGCGCAAGTGGAGCGGCGTACAGCTTTCTGACGGAAGCATCCTTGTCATGGGCGCAGCGCAGTTCGTACTGGCCGGAAGATGGGATCTCTTCAGCGGTATAGAAGCGCGGATAAAAGAGGCGGCCTCCCGCGGCCTGCGTACGATCCTCGTCGTCCGCAGCAGCAGCTCCTTTGAGGAATATGCCGACCACGCTCCCGACGCGCGGGTCTCCGGGATCGCTACGATATCTTCGCAAAGCGGAGAGTTTATACATGAGCGCGCCGACGCCTCTGCCGAGCCTGCGCTGCCGGCTGACCTGGAGATCGTCGGACTGATAGTGCTCAGCGACGTCATCCGCGCCAGCGCGCCGGAGACGATAGCTTACTTTACGGAGCAGGGCGTCGATATAAAGATCATCTCGGGAGATGATCCCGAGACCGTCTCGCAGATCGCCCGGCGCTGTTCTGTGCCCGGTGCGGAAAGATGCGTGGATATGTCGGCGCAGCCAATGTCTAAGGCCGCGGACTATACCGTATTCGGACGGGTCACTCCGGAGCAGAAGCTTCAGCTGGTCAAGGAACTCAAGGCCGAGGGCCACGTAGTTGCGATGATGGGCGACGGAGTGAACGACGTTATGGCGCTCAAGGAAAGTGACTGCTCTGTTGCGCCGGCTGCCGGGTCTGACGCGGCGCGCAACGTCAGCCAGATCGTGCTGCTGGATTCGGATTTTGCATCGCTGCCAAGGATCGTGGCCGAAGGGCGCCGTTCGATCAACAATCTTCAGCGTTCAGCCTCGCTCTTTCTTACAAAGACTATATTTGCCGCGATCACTGCGGTGCTGTTTATATTCCTCAGCTTCAGATATCCGCTCGAGCCGATACACATGACGCTTATTGCCGGACTGACTATCGGCGCGCCGTCCTTTGTGCTGGCACTCCAACCGAACCGCGAGCGCGTGAAAGGTCATTTCCTCAGCAATGTCCTGACTAAGGCTTTCCCCGGAGCTCTTGCCGATGTGATCGCCGTGGTCATCGCAAGCATCCTGCTTACGGGCAGGTATGAGCCGCATATCGTTTCGGCAGTATCCGCCATGCTCATGGCGCTGATCGGTTTTATGGTCCTGTTCAAGGTATGTGTGCCTTTTGACGGCCTGCGGATCGCGCTGTTTACCGTGATGCTCGGCGCGTACGTTGCGGTGCTTTTCATCATGCCCGGTTTCTTTTCGCTGGTCCACCCGAACTGGCAGCTCCTGCAGGCGTTCCTTCCGCTGGCGGTCATCGCGGCAGGCGTCTATCTGCTTCTCATATTAGTCTGGAATAAAGTCGAGAAAAAGATAATAAAGTAAAAAAGAAAATGCCCTCCCGGAAAGAGAGGGCATTGCTTTTTGATATGTTCCGTGCCGGAGTGAATTATAGCGGTTTTGTGACCTCTTTGAGCCATCCGGCGATCTCGGGAGCGAGCATGGGCGCGAGCTTTTCATATACCGCGGCGTGATAGCCGTTCAGCCACTCAAGCTCTTCGC
>CAMOQY010000049.1 GCA_946623295.1 uncultured Lachnospiraceae bacterium
ATGGCGATACGCTGCTGCTGCCCGCCCGAGAGCTGAGCGGGATATGCTCCTGCCTTGTCCGGGAGGCCGACCAGCTCGAGAAGCTCCATGGCCCTCTTTTTAGCCTCAGCCTTGGGCGTGCCGATCAGTTCCAGCGGGAAAGTGATATTCTTAAGGCAGGTGCGCTGCATCAGCAGGTTAAAGCCCTGGAAGATCATGGTCACGCTCTTTCTTACGGAGCGCAGAGCCTTTTCATCAAGTGTCTTCAGGTCGACTCCGTCGATAAGGACCGTACCGTCGGTGGGCTTTTCAAGCATATTGATGCAACGTACGAGGGTGGATTTGCCGGCTCCACTCATACCTATGATACCGAAGATATCCCCGTCGTTGATTTTGATGGAGACGTTTTTAAGCGCTTCGACATAGCCGATACCGTCGGCATCCGATCTGAAGGTCTTTGTCAGGTTTCTTATTTCTATCATGCTTTCCTCCGCTGCGGCATAAGTACATGCGAAGCCCCGCGAGCAGGTCCCGTGAGGCTTCGTACAGACTCATCCGCAAAAATCCGCCATGAGCCACGGAGGTCATCCGTGGCTCACAGTAAATACACCTATTACTTCAGCGCATCCAGCGTGGTCTGCTTGCCGCCGTAGATGCCCATGGGCTCTACGTGGACAGGTCCTACGGATACGATGTGGGTGCCGTTTTCAGCATTGAAATCGTCCATGTAGGGAACATGCTGGAAGTAGTTTGCGTCGATCTCTCCGCTCTCGACTACGTTGTTGGGCTGAACGTAATCAGTAAACTCCTTGATCTCAAGCGTGATATCCTTCTCGGCAAGGATCTCCTTTGCCACAGCCAGGATCTCGGCATGAGGAGCGGGGCTGGCGGCAACGGTGACGGTCTGGCCGGCGAGGGCCGCATAATCGACGGAAGCATCAAAGCCGTCGCCTGCGCTCTCAACTACGGAAACCACGGCGCCGTTATACTTCTCAGCGATAAACTCCTTGACCTTCTGGCTGGAAAGAGCTGCAAAGAGGGCCTTGATCAGAGGCTCGTTCTCATTGCCTTCCTTTACGGAAAGGATGTTGGCGTAAGCAGAAGCTGCGCCCTCCTGTCCGAGCGCGGCCGTAGTAGGATCGATCCCGGCCTCAAGAGCGTAGTTGGAGTTGATCACTGCGTAGTCCACGTCCTGAAGGACGCTGGGCAGCTGGGCTGCCTCGACCTCTTTGAACTCGATGTTCTTGGGATTCTCGGCGATATCCAGGATAGTAGCGGTGATCCCCGCGCCTTCCTTGAGCTTTATAAAGCCAAGATTCTCAAGGAGCAGAAGCGCGCGGGCTTCGTTGGTCGTGTCGTTGGGTACAGCTATGGTGATCTTCTCACTTCCGCCGCAGCCGGTAAGGGCAAAAGCGGAAACCGTAATGCATGCAAGTACAAAAGCTAAAAACTTCTTCATTTTTTACCTCTCTTATTATGAAAGCAGGAGCTTGTCATCTGCTTCTTCGCTGCCGCTGACGGCGCTGAATTTCGCAAGCAGATCGGCGACCGTCAGCTTTGACTTCTCCTCACCCCGGATATCCAGGATGACGTGTCCGTCGTTCATCATGATCAGTCTGTTGCCGTGTTTTATCGCATCGCGCATATTGTGGGTGATCATCATCGTGGTCAGGTGGTCACGGGCTATGATCTCCTCGGAGAGCTCGAGCACCTTTGCCGCGGTCTTGGGATCCAGGGCCGCCGTATGCTCGTCAAGCAGCAGGAGCTTCGGCTTTCTGATCGTTGCCATAAGCAGCGTCAGCGCCTGTCTCTGTCCTCCGGAGAGCAGGCCTACCTTTGACGTAAGGCGGTTCTCAAGCCCGAGGCCAAGCCCCGCCAGCGCCTGCCGGTACTGCTCGCGCTCCTTTTCGGTGATGCCCCAGCCGAGTCCTCTGCGCTGTCCGCGTCTGGCCGCGAGAGCGAGATTTTCCTCGATCTGCATGGTCGGCGCGGTACCCATCATGGGATCCTGGAAGACTCTTCCGAGATACTTTGCGCGTTTGTGCTCAGTCAGCTTTGTGATGTCCTCGCCGTCCAGTATGACCTTGCCCGCGTCTACCGGGAATGTACCGGCTATGGCGTTGAGCATGGTCGACTTACCGGCTCCGTTGCCGCCTATCACGGTAACGAAATCACCGTCCTCGAGAGTCAGATCCAGACCCGAGAGAGCCCTTTTCTCATTTATGGTGCCCGCATTGAAGGTCTTGCATATGCCTTTTAATTCAAGCATTTCCATTGCCTCCCTTCACTGCGCGCTTTCCCGGGTGCTTTCCCTTTATATAGGGGATCGTCAGGAAAACAGCGACTATCACTGCCGTAATGAGCTTCAGATCGTTTGTATTGAGCCCCATCATCAGTACAGCCTGAAGGACGATGTAGTAGATGACGGCGCCTATGACGACCGCAAGCAGTGTGAGCGCAAAATTCTTGAAGATCTTTCCAAAGAGGACCTCTCCTATTATCACAGCCGCAAGGCCAATGACGATAGCTCCGCGTCCCATGTTGATATCGGCTGAGCCCTGGTACTGAGCCAGCAAAGCTCCCGATACCGCAACTATGCCGTTTGCAAGCATAAAGCCGAGGATAGTATTACCGGCTGTATTGATGCCCTGCGCGCGCGCCATGGCTGCATTTGCGCCTGTTGCCCTGATCGAGGCTCCCTTCTCGGTTCCGAAAAACCAGTAGAGAATGCCGATGATCACGATCGAGGCTATAAGAAGCAGGACGATCGGATTCTGAAAGCTCACGCTCCCGGCGTTACGGGAGGAGACCAGCAGATCGTATTTGTCTATACTGACTGGCTGGTTTGCCTTGCTCTCCATGATCCGCAGGTTTATCGAGTACAGCGAAAGCTGAGTCAGAATACCCGCGAGGATAGCAGGGATCCCGCATTTTGTATGCAGGACGCCTGTCACCAGACCTGCCAGAAGACCGGCGCCGAAGGCCGCCGCAAGGGCGACCCACGGATTTATCCCGCTTCTTATCATCATTATGCAGACAGCGCCTCCGGTGGCCAGCGATCCGTCTACGGTCAGATCAGAGGAATTCAGGATCCTGAAGGTGATGAACACACCTATGGCCATGAGTCCCCAGATCATACCCTGTGATATGGCCCCGGGAAGGGCGTTGAGTAATGCTGACATTGATCCTCCTTACTGGATCGGCTCGTAACCCTCCACAGGGGAGATCCCAAGCTTCTCGCACATATCCGCGTTGTACAGCTTAACAAGCTCAGGGGAGTACTCGATAGGCATCTCTTTGACGTCAGCCTCACCGGTCAGGATCTTGACTGCCATCTTGCCGGTAGCAACTCCCAGATCGTAGTAGTCGATGGAGATGGTGGCCACGCCGCAGCCCTTGCAGATATTGGACTCTCCCGCGATAACGGGTACTGCGGCCGGGATGACGATATTTGCGATGGCTTCAGCATTGGAAGCGGCAGTGTTATCGGTAGGGATAAAGATGACATCGCTGGCATCGCAGGCAGCCTGTGTAACGGCGGCTACGTCATTCGTATCGGTAAAGGCAAAACGGGTGCCGGTCAGTCCGAGATCAGCAAAGTATTTTTCCATCTCGCTGACCTGGAACTCGCTGTTGGCTTCTGCGGAGCAGAAAAGCAGTCCGACGTTCTTTGCCTCAGGGAACCATTCCTTGATCATCTTTGCCTGAGCCTCAAGGTCAGCCAGGTCAGAGGTACCGGAGATATTGTTTCCAACGGTGCCGGTCCACTGATCAAGCGGGATCTCGAGAGCTACGGGATAAGCCGTAACGGAAGTGCCGAGGATCGGGATCGTGTCAGTAGCTGCAGCGGCCGCGGTAACGGCAGGAGTGGCGTTAGCCATGATAAGATCCACGTCTTTTGCGATAAAACCGTTAACTATCGTAGTGCAGTTTACGCTCTCTCCGGAGGCGTTCTGCTCATCAAAGCTAACCTTGTCGCCGAGAGCCTCGGTAAGCGCATCCTTGAATCCCTTTGTAGCGGAATCAAGAGCGTCGTGCTGAACGAGCTGGCAGATACCTACAAGAAATGTCTCGTCATCGGTCTGTCCCTGTTCCTGGGACTGGCCCTGAGCCTCAGAGCTTCCCGCAGGCTGGGAGGCATTCTCCTCGCTGCCGCCGCAGGCGACAAGGCTCAGCATGAGACATAAAGCAACACCAAACGATACAAACTTCTTCATGACTTTTCTCCTTTTCTTTTTTGATAACCAAAAAGCGGTTCCGCCTATGCGAAACCGCTTGGTAAACAATACGGAAAATACGCTCAGGCGAATAAACTAATACACGCAGCGAAAATAGCCGTACATGTAGCCGGCCATCTCCATATACATATAATAGTTTTTCCTCGTCTGTGTATTCATGTGATGTAATTTAGCACTGTAAAGTGATGATGTCAACGGGTTTTTAGAAAAATTGTTTGTCAAGATATTTTACCATTATCCGGCGCATTCTGCGTTTTCCCCGGGCCGCATTCGTCACCGTCTTCCGGCCTGAGGCCACATCAGAAAAAGAATTTTCTGTGGAGAAAATCGCGGAGCGGACGGATGATACCCGCGATGATAAAAAAGAGCCCGATCGCGGCGAAAACCGTCACCGCATAGAGCGACCAGACGAACATCTCGGAGCCGAAGGTGATATGCTGGAAAAATTCTATCAGGATGCAGCACCCGCCGACGAGAATAAAGAAGCCGCCTGTGATGAATGCGCGTCCTCCCGGAACGTATCTGTAGAGGGCGGTAACACCGCAGATCAGAAGCGTCACTATGCCGACCAGCGGAAATGCGAAGCTGAGGAACCAGTGTCCGCCGCTCTTGCAGTTGATGTACAGCAGATACCCTCCGAGCGCGACAAGATCCACCCCGGAAAAGATGATCGGGTTGCGGTGCGGAAACCAGAAAGGAAACACCAGCCAGATCCAGCCGAGAGCTATCCCGAGCATCGCGTATCCCGACCAGGCGATCTCTCCGTACATGTTGATGCACATGATAAAGCACACAAGCGCGGCGGCGCCCATCAGCGCAGTGGCAAGCGAAAGCCCCAGATACCTTGCGCTGTTGTGTTCCTTTGGAAAAAGATCCGAGTATGTGATCTCGCGGTCTTCCAGAATATCGTCCGGGAGGAGCACAGGCGTGCCGCAAAGCGGGCAGCTGCGGGTACCCTCCTGAAGTTTTACTCCGCATTTTACACAGTACATTTTTTACTCTCTCTCATTTGTTTCTATTTCTACAGGGATCCCGAGCGAGACAAGTCTGGAGAAAAAGATTCTCTCAAGCTCGGTCTCGCGGATGTTGCGGATCAGGTTTATATAGGTACGGCCGCCGTAACTGGCCACCGCGCAGTTGTTCGGGTAGGTATACTGCTCTCCGATGATGAATTCGATGCGCTTTACGTACGCAGCGGCGCTCTCATCGAGCGTCATCTGTCCGAGATTTGAAATATTTATCGAGCCCTTCCGCTCTCCCACCGAGAAATAGACCATGCTCATCGCCATATCCTTTATGAACCGCGGCATCAGCCTGACGACGGGGTTGCGCTGAGGCGCCACGTTTGTCATGATGCGTCCGGACATGGTCTGCGGCATGAGGTCGACCGCAAGCTGGTGGCTGATGATCCTGACGATATCTTCCAGGCTGTAGCTGCCGTACCCCGGGTCGAATCCGGGATTGACCGCAAGCACGAAATTCCTCATGGTCTTTGTGGGGAAAATATGTCTCAGATTTGCGGCGATCGTGATCTTTACGGGTTTCTGCATCTTTTCAGGTACGCGCCGTCTCTGAAGCTTCATGATCGACTCGGCCATGACACCCGACAGAAAAGCCGTGACGGTCGCGCCGTATTCATGGGATTTTTTGATAAGCTCGTCAGTCGGAAGGATCCCGGTCACAAGATGCTTGAAGCCCGTGTCATCGTGAGTCCCCGTCATCCGGTATGAATTTTCTTCGTTTCTGCCCATAGGCTTGGGGCCGGCAAAACGGTAGAAGCCGTCTTCGAGCTCCTCGGGAGAGGGCTTTGCTTCGATATCCGCTATATCACCCTGAGGCGGCGTAACTACGCCGTATTTATAGAAAATATATCTTACGAGAAGATTTTTGAAAAAGACAGAAGCGCCGCCACCGTCGCTCACGGAGTGAAACAGCTCCATCGCGATGCGGTTTTCATGGTAGAAAAGCCTGATGCAGCTTTTACGGAGCTCCTTTGCCGGCATGTACGTCAGCGGGTAGGCAAAGTCACGCAGCGCTGGCGCGGGCTTCTCGAGCTTTTCCAGATAATACCAGAAAAAGCCTTTTCTGAGACGGACAAAGAACGTCGGAAAACGGCGCGCGAGATCGGCAGCCGCTCTGTTCAGGGCGTCCGGATCTACCTCGTCCGCCATCTCGGCAGAAAGGCGGAAGACGTTATTCCAGTTGTGATGCCTGATAGCCGGAAAGATAAGCGCGGCAGTATCAAGCCTGAACCATTCTTTTCTACTCAATGCCCGACTCCGAAAAATGGATAACTACAGAAAAAGCAGGGCAAGACTGCCCTGCTCTCAAAGCTTTTTCAGATTATTCCTCATCATCCTCTTCGAGAAGCTCGGCGATCTCGTCGTCGTCAAGGTAATCCTCATCCTCGAAGTCCTCGAACTCATCGGCAAAGAAGAAACGGTATACCGCATATGCGATAGCGGCTACGGCAGCCACCGCTCCTACGATGATGAGTATCGTCTTGATGATATTGCTCTCTGTGTTCCTGTTTTCCATGATGCCACCTCCTGAAAACTATTTACTTTGTTATTATAACATCATAAGGTGCGTTTCGTCACCCCTTTTTTCGGGCGCGCGGGGCCTTTTTTCGGGCTCCGGTCTGTCCGGCGTCCATCCGCCGGATCCGGCGTTTATTTCCCGAACAGGCTTCCCAGGATGCCGCGTCCCAGACTCGATCCGACGTTTCCGCCAAGGGTCTTGCCGAAGGTGCTGCCGAAAATGCTGCTGCCGACTGACTTGCCGAGTTCTCTGCCGATAGTGCTGCCGGTAGAGCTGGCCACATTTTTCACGATCCTGCTGCGCGTCTTGCTGGCGGCAGCAGCTTTTTTCTCCGCGGCCCTTGCCTCGGCAGCTGCCTGGCGCTCGGCCTCCCTGGCCTCGGCCGCGGCTTTTCTCTCTGCTTCCCTTGCTTCGGCAGCGGCTTTTCTCTCTGCTTCCTTTGCTTCGGCCGCAGCGCGTTTTTCAGCCTCTTTAGCCTCGGCCTCGGCGCGCTTTGCCTCCTCGGCCTCCCTCTCCAGGCGTTCCCTCTCCTCAGCGTCCGCCTGGAACTTGCGCTCCAGGAATTCGTAAGCGGAATCTCTGTCGATGTAGTCGTTATACCTGAGGTAGAGATCGTTGCTCTTTATCAGCCGGTCGCGCTCGCCGTCGTCGATAGTCCCGTTGCTGCACTGGGGCGGCAGGATGATGCCGCGCCTGGCTATGGTCGGGATACCCGATGCATCCAGCGTGGAGACGATCGCTTCTCCGATCCCGAGATTGAGCAGTGTGTCGTACGTGTCAAACTCCGGATTCTCGCGGAAGGACTCCGCGACGGCTCTGACCTTTTTCTGCTCGGCAGGCGTATAGGCGCGCAGTCCGTGCTGGATCTTGTTGTTGAGCTGCGCGAGCACTCCGTCGGGGATATCTCTGGGGCTCTGGGTGATGAAGTAAATTCCTACGCCCTTACTGCGGATCAGCTTGACGACCTGCTCGATCTTGGAAAGCAGGGCCTTGGGCGCATCGTTAAAGAGCAAATGGGCCTCGTCAAAGAAGTATACGATCCTCGGCTTTTCCAGATCTCCTACCTCGGGAAGCGTCTCATAGAGCTCGCTCAGCATCCAGAGCATGAATGTGGAGTACATGGTGGGGTTGTTTATCAGCTTCTGGCAGTCAAGTATATTGATCATCCCGTGCCCTTCTTCATCGCGGCAGATCCAATCGGTGATCTTGAGCGCGGGCTCGGCAAAGAACTGCTCGCCGCCGGCGGTCTCAAGCGCAATAACCGCGCGGATTATCGTTGTCAGGCTCTGTTTGCTGAGGTTGCCGTAGACGGTAGAAAACTGGGCGGCATTTTCCCCAACGTACTGGAGCATTGAGCGCAGGTCCTTTGTATCTATAAGAAGAAGACCGTTGTCGTCTGCGATCTTAAATACGACGGTGAGTACGGATTCCTGGGTATCGTTCAGCGAGAGGATCCTGGAAAGAAGCACCGGTCCCATCTCGGAAACAGTGGTGCGCAGAGGCATACCCTTTTCAGCATATACATCCCAGAAGGTCACCGGATGTCCGTGGAGGGTAAAGCCTTTTTCCGTAAGACCGTACTCCTGCATTCTGGCTCCCACAAAGCCTTCGGCGGTGCCGGGTTTGCACATTCCGGCCAGGTCGCCCTTCATGTCGGCAAGAAATACGGGGACACCCGCGTCGCTGAAGCTCTCCGCCATCGTGCGGAGCGTCGTTGTCTTGCCTGTACCGGTAGCTCCGGCGATTATGCCGTGGCGGTTTGCCATCTTAAGCTCCATGGTCAGCTCTTCGTTTCCCGACATTCCGAACCAGATCTTTTTATCCTTGTACATATATGCCTCCTGCGTTTTATTTCATTATATTCCTTACTGCCGGTCAGTATGCGGCAGCAGATCATACTGAAATATCCAACATATAAAACATTACCAAAACACTTTGAATTTTGCAAGCGGAAGATACTTGCCCGGCCGGCTTATCTGTCTTTTTTCCGTTCGTCCCCGCTAAGCGTTCCGGAGATCAAAAATGATTATTTTTCACTGGACACGGCGGACATCGCATTG
>CAMOQY010000050.1 GCA_946623295.1 uncultured Lachnospiraceae bacterium
GCTTATACCTCTTATCGATATTACCATAGGCGTAGGAGCCGGCGCGGGTCTCAACGACGATAAAAAGAAGTCGCGTGAGGGCGGCGGCATGGGCGCCAAGCTCACCACTACCGGTATCATCCTTGTAAAGGACGGAGCCGTCAGGATCATCGACGTAAAGGAACAGAATACGGCGATGAAGGTGCTGGATCTGATCCCCGAGATCGTCAACCGTTTTGCCGGAAAGACAAAGATCTCCGAGGAAGAGGTGGCTGAGGCTGTGGAAAAGGTCAAGGCCGAAGCCTCCCGGACTTCCGATGACCAGGCGCAGCAATAAAGCTGCTCCGGCATTGGCATGAAGGAAGGTCCCTCAAATTCCAAAAGTTCAATAATAATGCTGCTGGTATCTGTACTGATATTCGGCAGCATCGGCGTGTTCAAACGCATGATGGGAATCCCGTCCGGCTTTACTGCCATGTGCAGAGGCCTGGCGGGATCCGCTTTTATCTGCGTATGGATCAGGCTCCGCGGGGGCAGACTCAGAGGATATTTTGACCGCAGGACAGCTTTGCTCGGCGCCGCATCCGGCGCCCTGATAGGGATCAACTGGCTTTTTCTTTTTGAAGCCTTTGATTACACCTCGGTCCCGGTGGCCACTCTTTTTAACCATACCGAACCGGTATTTGTATTTTTTCTGGCCGCGATATTCCTCGGAGAGTCTTTTACTCTGCGCAAGACCATCTGCACGGTAGTCGCCTTTGCCGGCATGATATTGCTCTCGGGAGTGATCGAGACCGGGTTTTCGGACGCGAGGGAGCTTCGTGGAGTCATATACGGCCTTATATCGGGTCTGCTGTATGCGGGAGTCATCATTCTGAATAAAAAACTCTCAGGGGTGGACGCCTACAGGCGTACGGCGCTTCAGCTGGCCGTGGCGGGTCTTACGGTCATTCCTTATGTGCTTGCAAAAGGGGAGCTTGAGATGCTGCCCTCGGAGCCAATGCCGTATCTGCTGCTGGCCTTTGTCTGCATCGTGCATACCGGTTTTGCCTACTGCATGCATTTCGGCGGCATGAACGGCGTGGACGCATATACGGTCGGACTTATCACATACATAGATCCGATCACGGCGCTGATCCTTTCCGCGCTGATCCTCGATGAAAGGCTGACGCTGATCGGAATGGCAGGCGCTGTACTGATACTTGGCGCGACGCTTGCCAGCGAGATAAGACCCCGAAAACAGATCGCGCCGCCGGAAACCAAGCCTCGCGAATGACAAAGTACAGGGTTAAGCCATGCGTTTTTCAAAGACATTTACGATCATCCTCGGCGTGTGTCTGCTCCTTCTCTTTATCGGAGCAGGACTTGCAGTCACGCTCTCATGCCGCTCTCTCTATACCTCTGGAATAGAAGAGTGGAGGCTTGATGAGATCAGCGGCCTTAGCCGGGAAACCATAGTCAGAAACTACGATGTGATGATGGACTGGACCAGTCCTTTCCACAGGGAAAGCCTTAAGCTGCCTGATCTTACGCTCAGCCCCTCCGCCGCGCAGCATTTCGCTGAGTGCAAGCCGCTCTTTGATTTCTTTCTGATCGCCGGCGCCGTCTCTTTGCCGGTGTGCGTCTGGCTCACGGTGCATTTTATCAGGGCGAAACGCTGGGGCAATATCGCCGCCGCTGGGATCATATCGCTTGCGATACCTGTTGTTTTCGTGCTGCCTGCTCTGATCGATTTCGATATGCTCTTTGTGATTTTTCACAAGATCTTTTTCAACAATGACATGTGGCTCTTTGATCCGGCCGTGGATCCGGTGATAAATATTCTGCCGGAGGCTTATTTCATGCGCTGCGCCCTGCTGATGGGAGGCATCATCACAGCCGGAGGGCTGCTTGTCACGGCGGCAGGCGCGCTGATGAGTCTTAAGAAACGCGAGTCCGCAAAGCGGAATGCCTAAAATTCAGCTGCTTTTGAGTTATAAAAAAAGTTCTTGCATTCTTGTGTCATTTCTGTTATAGTAGCAACGTTCTGGGCACGTTGCCCGAATAAGATAGGAGGTGTAGACATGGCTAAATGTGCAATTTGCGGCAAGAGCGCTCATTTCGGTAACGCCGTCAGCCACTCACATAGAAGATCCAACAAGATGTGGAAGGCAAACGTAAAGTCCGTCAGAGTCAATGAGAACGGCACCCACAAGAGAATGTACGTATGCACTTCTTGTCTCAGATCGGGCGCTGTCGAGCGTGTATGATCAGTTTGTGACCGTGGCTTTATGCCGATGATCCGACTCCCTGGGGAGTCGGATTTTTCTATTTGTAATCAAAGTGTGATAATGAGTGAACGTTCTGTGAAAACTATAGATTATTTTCCGGAAATCTGATACATTTTTTACTGTAAGGTTTCCGGGCTGCCGGCGCAATGACGGCAGCGGGAAATAAGCAGAAGTGCCGCTTCGGACAGGCGCAGACCTGGAACAACACTCTCAGGAGACGTATCATGGACAAAAGCAAAATACTTGTAGTAGACGACGAATCCCGCATGCGAAAGCTCGTAAATGACTTTCTGAGCCGCGCAGGCTACACCGTGCTGGAGGCCGGCGACGGGATGCAGGCGCTGGAGATATATGCCTCCGACAAGAGCATCGCGCTCATCATACTTGACGTAATGATGCCTGGCCTTAACGGATGGGATACGCTGGAAAGCATAAGAGAGATGTCGTCCGTCCCGGTCATCATGCTCACGGCACGTTCTGAGGAGCAGGATGAGCTCAGGGGCTTCAAGCTGGGTGTGGATGAATATATCACAAAACCCTTCAGCCCGAGGATCCTCGTGGCCAGAGTGGACGCCGTGCTGCGCAGATCTGCTTCGACTCAAAGCGAGCAGCACGACATCGGAGGAATAGTTATCGATAAATCCGCCCACCGCGTTACCGTGGACGGCCGGGAGATCGAGCTGAGCTTCAAGGAATTCGAGCTGCTCGTATATTTTGTTGAAAACCAGGGCATAGCCCTCTCCAGAGAGACTATCCTCAATAACGTCTGGAACTACAATTATTTCGGCGATTCCAGGACCATAGACACCCACGTAAAAAAGCTGCGCAGCAAGCTCGGCGAAAAGGGCGATTATATCCATACCGTGTGGGGAATGGGATATAAATTCGAGGCAGACAGATGAGACGTTCTATAAGGATCAGATATACAGTTATCATCACCGCGGTGCTTGCCGCGGTATTTGCCGCAGTCATGCTGTTTATGACATTCGGCCTGGAGCCGTATGTATCCTCCCGCAAGGAAAACGAGATAAGGAATACGATCACCCGGATAGAAGATCTTTCCGCCGACGGCTTTGACAATGACGACGCTTTCGAGCTCGTGAGGCTGTCGATGGAAAAGAACTTCGGCATCAGTATTTATTCTGTAGACGATTCCGAGACAAAGCAGATCTTTTCCACAAACGTCAGTATAGAAACGGTCAGGAGCCGCTTTGCTTTTTTTCTGAAGTTCGGTACGGTCAACGCCGATAAGATCATTGAATCCACGGATTCCTACGTGCTCTACCGTGTCTTTGACGCCAGACTCAGCGCCCAGCAGATCGAATGCATGGGCAAAACAGGCGGCGTCGCGTATATCGTGACTACTTCCATGGCAGGGATCAGAGAAAACGCGAGCGTGGCGAATTCGTTTCTGCTCTATGTTTCGCTTGCGGGCATAGTCATCGCCGCGATCATAGTCTATCTGGTCTGCCGCAGCCTGACCAGACCGATAGCAAGCCTCGCGGAGCAGTCTGAAAATATATCCAAGCTGAATTTCTCGTCGAGATTTACCGGTGATTCGGATGATGAGATCGGACGGCTCGGCCGCAATATCAACCAGATGTCCGACAGGCTCGAGAATACGATCATAGAGCTGCAAAACGCGAACAGCCGCCTTCAGAATGATATTGAGGAAAAGGAACGCATCAACGAGATGCAGAAGGATTTTCTGGCAAATGTGTCCCATGAGCTCAAGACTCCGATAGCTTTGATACAGGGCTATGCTGAGGGGCTGCGCGATGGGGTCTCTGATGATACTTCGTTTTATACCGGCGTCATCATCGAAGAAGCAGATCATATGAATACGATCGTGCGGCGTCTTCTGAATCTGGATGAGATAGAATCCGGGCGCCTGGAGCCTGTGATCGAGGAGTTTGATCTTGTGGAGATGGTCAGGGGTGTTATTTCGTCGTCCTCCCTGCTCTCGAAGGATAAGGATGTCCGTATCAGGATCTCTGCCCCTGAATCCCTGACGGTCTGCGCCGACGAATTTATGATAGAGCAGGCAGTCCAGAATTATCTCAGCAACGCCTGTCACCACGTATCCGATCCCGGCACGATCACAGTCACTTTAGGGTCATATTCTGACGGGAAGGTATTTTTTGAAGTGCATAATACGGGAAAACCGATCCCTGAAGAGGACCTTCCCCGCATATGGGAGCGCTTCTTCAAGGTCGATAAAGCACATACGCGAAGCTACGGAGGCAGCGGGATAGGTCTGTCCATAGTAAAAACCGTAATAGAGCTCCACGGCGGAAGCGTCAGCGTGCGCAATGAGGCTGACGGCGTAGTATTTGGCTTTGTAATCGACAGGGGGACAGATCAGAGTTCTTCGTGATCGATGTTGTTTTTTGCGAGGAATCTTCCGGCAAAGGCATCCCAGCCGGCTTCAGCGCTCTTGTCCGCGGTAAAACCGGAATACGAGCAGCCTGTGGTGCAGGAGAGTTCTCCCTTTTCATAACGGATATTGAGATACAGGCCGGAGATGTCTGTATCTTTTTCCATGCCGAGGGCGTTGAGCGTGGATACGAGATTATCGCTGGAAAGCTTGAGCACTATCTTGAAGCTCTTCGGAAGCTCGCGGCCCCTCACTACCGAATAAGCGAGCGGTCTTACCGCTCCCCAGGTCATGGAGTCGTCGCCTTCCTCGGGAGCGCTGGTCAGATGCCCGTCTATTATGACGGAAAAAGCTGTAATAAAACTTGCCTCCGTAACGAGGAAGTTGTCAAAAACGGTACCGGCAAATAAAGCTGCTGTAAAATCCTTCTGATTGGTGATATTATATATTTTCATAGAGTTCTGCCTGTTTCATTTATTTACGGGGAGTATAACAGATAAATGCAAAAAAGAAAACTGCTTATTCACAGCTGCTGCGGCCCCTGCTCGAGCGCGGTCCTCGAACGCCTGCACGACGAATACGACATTACGGTGCTGTATTATAATCCCAATATATATCCGCCGGAGGAGTATCTGCACAGGCTTGAGACGCAGCGTCAGATCATAGATTCTCTGCCCTTCGGCGATGAAATAAAGCTGGTGGAAGGAGAGTATGATCCTGACGCCTTTGATGAGCTCGCAAAAGGCTGCGAGTCCGATCCGGAGGGCGGCGAGCGGTGCAGGCGATGCTTTGAAATGAGACTGGGCGGCGCGGCTGAATATGCCGCCTCGCACGGCTTTGACCTCTTTACGACGACGCTTTCCATCAGCCCTCACAAGAATTCGCGTGTTTTGAATGAGATCGGAGAGAGGCTTTCCGCCGAGTGCGGCGTACCCTGGCTGCATTCGGATTTCAAAAAGCAGAACGGTTATCTGCGGTCCATCGAACTCTCGCGGGAATACGGGCTGTACCGTCAGGATTACTGCGGCTGCAAGTTTTCCGTGAGGGACAAATAATCATCATTTTTATTGATTTTTTCACTTGCGGCGGGTCTTTACATAAATCCGGCGAAGTTATAAAATAGCAAAGGTTTTGTGAGTATACAAACAGGAGGAACAGTACATGAAGATTTTGGTAGTTAACTGCGGGAGCTCATCCCTGAAGTATCAGCTTATCGATTCCGAGACCGAGGTCATGGAGGCGAAGGGTCTCTGCGAGAGGATCGGTATCGACGGGCGCCTGACTCATCAGGTCACCGGCAAGGATAAGTACGTAGTCGAGGCTCCCATGCCTGACCATACCGCCGCCATCGAGCTTGTCATGAAGGCTCTTGTGGATCCCGAGCACGGCGTTATCGCTTCTACGGATGAGATCGATGCCATCGGCCACCGCGTACTGCACGGCGGACCTACTCTGACCACCCCCATGCTGGTCGATCAGCACGTAAAGGACGTCATCCGCGAGTGCTTTGATCTTGGACCTCTGCACAATCCCGCAAATCTCATGGGTATCGAGGCCTGCGAGGCGGCAATGCCCGGCAAGCCCAACGCTGTCGTTTTTGATACGACTTTTGGCATGGCCATGCCCGAGAGCCATTATCTCTATGCTATTCCCTATAAATATTATGAAAAGTACGGTGTCCGCCGCTACGGCTTCCACGGCACCAGCCATACCTTCGTCTCTCAGGAAGCTATCAAGTTCGGCGGCCTGAAGCCCGACGCAAAGGTCATCGTATGCCATCTGGGCAACGGTGCTTCCGTATCCGCATCCATCGGCGGCAAGTGCGTGGATACTTCCATGGGTCTTACCCCGCTTGAGGGCCTGATCATGGGCACCCGCTCAGGCGATGTCGATCCGGCCGTAGTCCAGTATATTGCCAACAAAGAGGGCATGGATGTCAACGAGGTACTTAACCTTCTGAACAAGAAGTCGGGTATGCTGGGTCTCTCCGGCGTCTCCAGCGACTTCCGTGATGTCGAGGCCGCAAAGAACGAGGGCAATCACCTTGCCGCGGTCGCTCTTGAGGCTTTCCGTTATCGCGTAGCCAAGTACATCGGCGCATACACCGCTGCCATGAACGGCGTGGATGCCATCGCCTTTACCGCAGGCGTCGGCGAGAACGACAAGGTCGCCCGCAAGGAGATCTGCAGCTACCTCACCTACCTCGGCGTTAAGATCGATGACGAGCGCAACGATGTCCGCGGCGTGAACCGCGTCATCTCTGCCGATGATTCAGCAGTCAAGGTCATGCTTATCCCTACCAACGAGGAGCTGGCCATCGCCCGCGAGACCGTCGCGCTGATCAAATAAAACGCTTTAGTTCTTACGGCGTCAGACTGCAATTAATTAGTGACGACTTTTATGTTAAGGCGCGTTTGCCTTTGCATAAAGCCGTCACTTTTTTATTTGTTCATATGCATTCAATCGTTTGATACGTCACTTATCCGCTGCTGCACTTATATACATAAAAAGAGTAATGAGTATATAAGCCTGCCAATTGAAAGACTATATGCCCTGGTACAGCTCCCTTTGAGCAGGCGGATATATTTGCTTCGAGCGAACAAGCAAGTAATTCCTCATTCGTTCGGTCGTATTGGTATAGTTTATAGACCGGTTAGCTTTTACGTGATCACTTGCAGGTCTTTGTATCTAATGGTTTATGAGTTCAGAGAGACCATTTATCCATGGCGATAAACGGAAATGAGCTTTTTTATCGAAAACCGTTTATTTTTCTTTAGCGTTTCAGACTCGCTGCAAGGAAATAGAATGCGCAAATTACATAAAATGCATATATTAACCGATATTTATATGAATTTCATCTAATTGTCTCACAATTGTTTGCTTTGAGTCGCCTGAATTCGCCTGGATTAGCTGAAAAAATAAACGGTTTTCATACTTTTTTGCAAAAAATGTTTATTTTCAAGGAAGAAGCAGTCCAAAAACACAGGATGCTTTTGCCATTTGTATCAGCAAAGCGGATTTTTACGCGTTTGCCCGGTGCCGGGAGCTGAAGTCAACAATTCTTTTATTGAACGCATTATTGTGATATAATGTGCGGCGCAGCAGATCAATTACGGTGAAACAAGAAATGCCTGACTAAGTCAGCTGCAAAAGACTTCGGAACTTGATGCCGGGGCAGCGTTAGAGTATAATCCTGACGTTTGATCGGAGGATAATAATGAGACTGGTTTATATGGGAACACCTGATATAGCCGTTCCTGCGCTTGAAGCGCTGATAGAGGCGGGGCATGACGTGGCGGCTGTTGTAACGCAGCCCGACAGGGCGCAGGGCAGACACAAGGAGCTTGTACCTCCGCCTGTCAAGGCAGCTGCGCTGGCTCATAATATACCCGTACTCCAGCCGGAAAAAGCCTCAGCCCCGGATTTTATAGAGGAGCTGCGGAAGTACGAGCCTGAATTGATCATCGTAATGGCATACGGCCAGATCCTTAAAAAAACTCTTCTCGAGCTTCCGCCTCTCGGCTGCATCAATATCCACGCGTCGCTGCTTCCAAAGTACAGAGGCGCCGCTCCGATATCGGCTGTCATTCTGGCCGGAGAAGAAAAGACCGGCGTAACGACCATGTATATGGACGAGGGGCTGGATACCGGAGATATGCTGTTGAAGGAGGTTGTGGATATCGCCGATGACGAAACGGCGCAGAGCCTTGAGACAAAAATCGCGGCAATTGGCGGCAGTCTTATTGTAAAAACACTGGACAGCCTGCAGGCCGGGACACTGGTCCGTGAAAAACAAAATGACAAAGAGGCCACTTACGTCAAGATGATCCGCAAAGAAGAAGGCCAGATCGACTGGACCGCGAGCGCGGTCGATATAGAGCGGCGCATCCGGGCTTTTTATCCCTGGCCCGGGACATATACCTGGCATAACGGCGGCAGGATCAAGATATATGCCGCGGACGTTATGGGGATAGCAGGCAGCGTCCCGGCGGGAACGGTCGTTTCCGCTGCCGGCGGCAGGATAATAGTTGCCTGTGGTGAAGGTGCGCTGAGTATCACCTCGCTTCAGAGTGAAGGCAAAAAACGCATGGACGCGGCTGATTTCCTCAGAGGGTACAGGATCTCCGCG
>CAMOQY010000051.1 GCA_946623295.1 uncultured Lachnospiraceae bacterium
AAGGAGAAAAAATGCAGGAGATAAAATGCCCGAAATGCGGAGAGGTTTTTGCAGTAGATGAGTCGGGTTATGCCGCCATCGTCAAGCAGGTCCGCGACGCAGAGTTTGAAAAGGAAGTCAGCTCCAAGACGAGCGGCGCCGTAGCGCTGGCCGAGGCCCGGAAAGACAGGGTCATAGCCGATCTGCACAGTCAGATCGCGGCTTTGAAGAGCGCAAACGAGAGCGCGCTGTCCGCAAAGGAGACGGAGGCGCAGCTGACGATCGCCCAAAAGGAGGCCGACAAGGACAGGATCATCTCAGAGCTGCAGGCAAAGCTTTCAAAGTACGACTCCGAGAAAGCGGCCGAGATCCAGAAGATCAAATCAGATAACAGCCAGGAGATCGCGTCAAAGGATCAGGAGATCCAGCGGCTGAACGCTCAGATCACACTTGACAAGGCCCAGGCAGCCAACGCGGTCAAAGATGCCGTGGCGGAAAAGGAGATCGAGATCCTGCAGCTAAGGAACGACGTCAAACAGGAGCAGAGCAACCGCGAACTCAGCGAGAAAAGCCTTAAGGAGTCATACGAGGCTCAGCTTAAGGACAAGACCGAGCAGATCGAGTACTACAGAGACCTTAAATCCCGCCTGTCCACAAAGATGGTGGGCGAGACGCTGGAGCAGCACTGCGAGATCGAGTTCAACAAGCTCCGCGCCACCGCTTTTCAGAAAGCTTATTTTGAAAAAGACAACGACGCCAGGACCGGCAGCAAGGGCGATTATATCTACCGCGAAAAAGGCGAAGACGGCACGGAGTTCATATCGATCATGTTTGAGATGAAGAACGAGATGGACGAGACCGCGACGAAGCACAAGAACGAGGACTTTTTCGCCAAGCTTGACAAGGACCGCCGGGAAAAGAAGTGCGAATACGCGGTGCTGGTCTCGCTTCTTGAGGCGGACAACGAACTCTACAATTCCGGTATCGTGGATGTGTCGTACAGATACGACAAGATGTACGTCATCCGTCCGCAGTTTTTCATTCCGATGATAACCATCCTCAGAAATACCGCCCGCAATTCACTTGCGTACAGGCAGGAGCTCGCCCAGATCCGCAATCAGAATATCGACGTCACGAATTTTGAGAGCAAGCTTCTGGATTTCCAGGAGAAGTTCGGAAATAACTACCGGCTGGCAAGCGAGAAATTTCAGACCGCGATCGACGAGATCGACAAGACCATCGACCATCTGCAAAAGGTCAAGGAGGGTCTCATCGGTTCCGAGAGACAGCTGCGCCTTGCGAATGACAAGGCTCAGGATCTCAGTGTAAAAAAACTGACCCGCGGCAACAAGACGATGCAGGCGAAGTTCGAGGAGCTGAGATCTGACGGCTCCGGCACGGAGTGAAGTTTTCCGGGCTTCCTGTCCCGTATTTGGTACATCCTGCAGGGTATAATTTCTTCATAGATCACTGATCCGTCGGGCCGGGAATCCTGAGCCGGCCTGGCGGATCAAAAATCACCTTACACAAAACAATAATTTTTTCGGCGCGGATACCGGCGCCTGTTTTTAAAGTACGCGAAAATCGTGAGGGGCGGACCATGCATTTCAAAATATTTATTGAAAAGAACGCGCCGCGCAGCGGCTGCATCTGTTATAGCAGACCTTCGGCTGGTCAGATCGAAGAATCATATGGGTTTATTGAAAGATACGGACGCCATCTCGCGGAAGATTATGCTGACCGGCCTGCGGCATGCAGCGCTCTTGACAGTGCGCTCCGCGGACTGAAAAAAAGCGGTGCGGCGGTAAACTACACGATTTTAATGGAGATCATGTGTGATCAGAATTTTCGGGATCTACCCGGTCTGATCTATTACCGCGGCAGAATATCGATCCTTGACTATATTCTGGGCATCAGCGGAGTCGATCCCGCGCCGGCGCATTACGCATGCACGAAATGCTTCAAGTCCCTTGCCGAATCCGGCGGTGACGGCCTCGATCTGCCGGAGCGGTCCTGCCCCTCATGCGGCGGTATTCTTGAAGGCGGCGGGCATGGCTGTGAGGAGGAATTGTGCTGGGTCGGCGGGAGGAGACCGCCGTTCACACTTTTGGTGACCGAGAGGTCTCTGGCACAGATCAGAGAAACCATGAGCGAGCTGAAATATTTACGATCCGAAAAGGAAGGGTACGATGTGATTCCGTTTGTCATCAGCCCAAAACTGGAGGAAGCGGAGCTGCGCGACATGAAAAACGGCATGATCAGGGGACTTTTTCCGGGCCCTTTGCCCTATCAGTACCGGGATATGGCGCGGCGTATCATAAAAAGCAGCGAAAAGCTTTCCCGGATCGACGCTGCCGGCATCGACAGCATGGAAAAACTGATCAGACTGACTGCCCTGCGCTTCGGGCTCTTTGACCGTGATCCGGGCGAATTGCTCGAGGATGAGTCGGCGCTCCTGACGGAAGACGACGTGTTTCGCCTCATTGCGGGCAAGGGCCTCGATGGGGATGCGGCAGCGGCCGAGACACGCAAGATCGCGCGCGGCGGGTATGACCCGGAAAGGCACGATGCTTTCTTTGAGGACCGGTCGCCTGAGGGCCGTGGTATCAGGTATTTGTGGACTCGTGCCGAATGTGTCTCGCACCTGTATGAGCAGGCGCTGATATATGGAGGAAGCGACGGAAAGCAGGCACTGCAGTAAAGCGAAAAGGAGCAGGATATGCAGTTTTATAAAGTTGAGGGAGTATGGAAAGACAAGCCGGCGGGAGAGGGATCCGAAAGCGATTCCGCGCTTATCAGCAGGCTGGAGGATGTCTCAAAGGATGTGGCTGGCGGTGCGTCTGACGGGTCGTACGGCTGCTTTTACAAGGCCAGCGAAGATGTCATCGGGATCGCTGTTGTCTGTGAAAACCGTGATCCGCAAGGGGTCGCGGAAACGCTGCTAAAGCGTGCCGGGATACAGCTGACGCGGGTGAGATATGAGGAGATTACCACAAAAGCTTTTAAAAACCTGCTCAGGCAGGCGTGTAAAAAATCTCTGGTCTTTGACGATGACGAAATAATCAGCGGGCTGAACATCGACGGGCTGTACGGGTATAATTCCAGTCAGTACGGCGAAAAGATATTTGATCAGAAGAATGAGCGCGCCATCCGCTCCATGGTGAAAAAGCGGCTGGTGTCTGATTCACTGACCCGGGAGCTCGACAGGATCCTGGACGATGAGCCCAGGAAGCGGTTTGCCGGACACCCTGCCCACTATTTTCTCGAAACCGACGATCATGATGCGATGCTGGAGACCTACCGGCTGCTGCTGGAGAGTCTGTATCTGCGAGGCAGGATCGTCAGCCGGAGATATCACTACGTGGATTTTGATTATGAAAGCGATGTGGACAGGAACAGCTATGAGACTCTGTACAGATGCGCCAGGGGTGGAGCGATCGTAGTCCGGTACAAGCCCGGACTCGGAGGTGAGAGCGGCCTGGCCGGAGGTGAGAGGGCGGTCATAGAGGACCTGTGCGAGGTGATGAAAAAATACAGAAAGGACGTGCTTACGATATTCTGCCTTCCCAAGGAGTGCGGGGTTGCAAAGGCAGTCTTTATGGATAATCTCTCCAATATATGTTTCATTACAATAAGTGAAACACTGTCGTCATACGACGAGTCGGTTGCTTTTCTGAAAGGACTTGCAAAGGACGACCACATCAGGGCTGACAGACAGCTTGCCGGAGCGCTGGATGCCGACCGCAGGTATTATGCAGCGGAGCTGCGCAGGATATACGACAGATGGTATGACAACAAGCTCAGGACGGCCGTTTTTCCGCAGTATGCGGATCTCGCAGCGATAAAGGAACCCGAGGCAAAGAAGAAAGCCCGCGGCAGCGCATACGGCGAGCTCAGTAAAATGATAGGTCTTGACAGCGCGAAAAAAGTGATCGATCAGGCGATAAACTATTATAAGATCCAGAGGGTTTACGCGGGCAGAAGTCTTGGTTTTGGGCGGACCTCCATGCATATGATTTTTACGGGAGCTCCCGGTACTGCCAAGACGACCGTGGCCAGGCTTTTTGCGGAGATCATGAAAGATAACGGGATCCTTTCCAGAGGACATCTTGTCGAGGCAGGGCGCGGGGACCTTGTGGGCAAGTACGTAGGCTGGACAGCGAAATGCGTAAAAAAGAAGTTTGAGGAAGCGGAGGGAGGAGTACTTTTCATCGACGAGGCGTATTCGCTGGTGGATGGCCTCGAGGGCGGCTATGGAGATGAGGCGATCAACACGATCGTGCAGGAGATGGAAAATCACAGGGAAGACATGATCGTGATTTTCGCCGGATATCCCGACAAGATGGAGGGTTTTCTCGCAAAAAATCCCGGGCTTCGCTCCAGGATCGCTTTTCATGTGAATTTTGAGGATTACAGTGTGGACGAGCTTTGCAGGATAGCGGAACTGATCGCCTCAAAAAAAGGCCTCCGGCTTGGCAAAGGAACACCGGAAAGGCTGTCGAAGGTATTCGAGGCGGCTGTTGAAAAGGATGATTTCGGCAACGGTCGTTTTGTCCGCAATGTCATAGAAAAAGCGCAGATGTCGCTGGCTTCGAGGCTGGTCGAGCTGGATCCCGCCGACGTTAGCGATGCTCAGGTGATAACGATCATGCCGGAGGATATCGAGCTCCCCGAGGCCTTGCGTTTCAGGAAGGAAAAACTGAAAATCGGCTTTATTGCGTAAAACACAGGCACAGTCTGCGGAAAGGTCATTTCGGAATCGCTTCAATGCGCCTGCTCGCGGAGTGTGTCTGCGGAAAAGCTATTTTGCAACTGTCTCAATGCCCCGCTCGAGGAGTGTGCCTGTGGAAAAGCCATTTTGGTGGCTTTCGGAACAGGGATACATCTTCATAAAAGTAATAAGCCGGCTGCCTGTAAAAAAGCAGCCGGCTTATTGGTTCTTCGCTTGATGTCAGCATTTTTCGGGTTCAGGGTATTCCGCGCCAAACGTTTCGGCCGTGATAGATTCGATGCGCTGCTCGCGCAGAGGACGGTCGCTCCAGTCTGTAGGTGTCTGGGCTATGCGGTTCACGAAGTCCATGCCTTCGGTGACTTTGCCGAAAGCAGCATACTGCCCGTCGAGATGGGGCGCGTCCGCGTGCATGATAAAGAACTGCGACCCGGCGGAGTTGGGAGCCATGGTGCGCGCCATGGAGAGCACTCCGGGGGTATGGCGAAGGTCGTTTTTAAATCCGTTCGCGGTAAATTCGCCTTTGATGCAGTACCCCGGGCCGCCGGTTCCGGTGCCGTTAGGGCAGCCGCCCTGGATCATAAAGCCTTCGATAACACGGTGAAAGATCAGCCCGTTGTAGTAGCCCTTGCGGACAAGGCTGAGGAAGTTGTTGACAGTGTTGGGCGCGGTCTCGGGGTAAAGCTCCGCCTTGATAACGCCGCCATCCTGCATGGTGATGGTGATTACGGGATTCTGTGACATAAGAGTTTCCTTTCCTGTTTGGTTGAAATCTGATCTGCCGGCGCGCCGGCCTTTAAACGGGCTTACGTCGCGCACCGGGGCCTTGCCCGGCAGAAAATCAATCTTCTAATAGATTGACGCCGTGCGCCGGAGTCTTGCCGGGCATCTAATTATGTATACGCCGCGCGTCAGGGCCTTGCCGGGCAGAAATCAATCTTCTAATAGATTGACGCCGCGCGTCAGGGCCTCGCCCAGCAGAAATCAATCTTCTAATAGGTATACGCCGCGCGCCGGGGCCTTGATCAATCTTCTAATAGATTTACGTCGCGCAGTTTTTCCGCGAGTGAGCGAATGTCAGAGAGGACCTTTTCGCGGTCCGTCACGTCATATTCCTCCATGACCTTGTCCGCAAGAGCCTCCTCGCTGATTCCCCCGCGCATGGCCTCCGCCATGAAGTTCGCAGTTTCATTCAGTTTGATTATGCCGTGAAATGCCGTGCCGCTCTCGTTTTCTACCTCGACCAGCATATACTCGCCGGCAACTTCTGTTATAATGACTGAATCCTTAAGCTTCACTTTTGACCTCCGCTTGTGCTGGCCGGCTAAGCACGGCCACCCTTGAATTTCGATACCGTTTTCATGTGCTGCTTTCACATTCTATCATGAGCGTAAAAAAAAATAAACCGCCTTCTCCTTAAAAGTGCTCGCCGCCCGGCACAGTCAGCACACCGCAGCCCGCCCGATACCCGGCGCTGCGAGAACACTACCGTCAGCCCGGCGCCCGGCGCTGCGAGAATTCCGCAGCTCGTTCAGGTACAGGTTTCAGACGCTGCAAACGGTACGTCTTCGCTATTCCGTAAAAGCAAAGGCTCCAAAACCTTGTCGCCTCCCTCAAATCAGGTGCGCAAAGCTTTTTATTGAGCCATTCCATGATTTATACGGAAAACGGACGCGCGTAAACAATTTTTCATTTTTTTCAAAAAAATGTTTATCAACTGCCGTTGACATCATATAGAAAAGCGCATACGAAGCACTCAAAATAAACATTTTTGGGATTTTTTTGAAAAAATGTTTATCAGGTCCCGGAAAAAACGTCTTGGATCGTGTCTGCAACCCCCTGAAAAGGTCAAATAGAAGATTTAAAATAAACATTTTTTTAGATTTTTTGAAAAAATGTTTATTTTCCAGCATCGACAAACTATAGACCAGACTTTTGCAGGTGCTTTTGATAAACGCTTTTGGCAGTTTTTTCAAAAAAATGTTTATTTCAGCTGTTTTACGAACCGTAAAATACAGTTGCAAATACGCTCTGCCAGGCTGATAACGCGAACCAGTCTTCAGGTTACGCCTTCTCATCAAAACCGCAGGGAAGCTCGGCCCGTCCGTGCGAGCTACCCAATAAACTGCAGATAACTCACGGATAACCCTGCCCGCAGCCGGAGAGCGGCCCGCGGGGAATAATACTTTACATTTTTTTTATAAATCGGGCGGAAGAAATGTAGTATAATACAAAACACTGGCACAAAGAGAGTTTTGGCGCCGAAAAAACAGAACAGACTGGATTTCCTTGGTGCAGTCTGCGGGGGATCAGATGGATAACAGTGAAAGAGTACAGTTCTTTGCGAGGTTTGCGGGGGTTACCGTAAAGGTGACCTGCGCGCACCGCTCTACGCTCGATAAGTGCAGGGATTATCTGATCACGTCGGAAAGCCCCGCCGCCGGTCTTCCGGCTCCGCAGATAAATGCCGTGATCACACAGGAGAACATCGAGGAGATCCGCGTGCTGAATGCTCATTCTGAGCAGGCCGAGGGGATAGAGCACCGCGCATTCTCCGACAGATATCTCGAGGCGCTCGCTCTTCACAAGGCTGTTTCCGATAAAATGCCGGCGTTTAACAGAGTATTGTTTCACTGCTCGTCGATCGAGGTCGGAGGCAGGGCCGTGGCCTTCACCGCACCCAGCGGCACAGGCAAGAGCACTCATTCCCGGCTCTGGCGTCAGGTCTATGGCGATGAAGTTACCTATATAAATGACGATAAGCCATTCATCGGGATCGACGGCGGTGAGCTATATATCTACGGTTCGCCTTGGATGGGCAAGCACAGCCTCGGCCGCCCTGCACGGGTGCCGCTCGCAGCCATAGGGCTTATAGTCCGCGACGAGAAAAATTTCGCAAAGCGGATGACGCCGGGCGAGGCGTTTCTCACTGTGATCAAACAGATCCACAGGCCTGCGGATATAGAGATGATGAAACGCACTACTCAGATCATGAAACAGATCGCCGAGACGGTCCCTATGTATGAGATCCACTGCAATATGGATCCGGAGGCCGCGATGGTCAGCCGCGCAGCCATGCTGGGAGACGTCTGACACCGCCGGCGCAGCGCGAAACGCGGAAGCCGTGTGAAATGTGAAAGCCAAGCAAGACGCAAAGGCCGGGTAGAATGCAAAGGCCGGACAAAACGCGGAAGCCGTGTGAATGTGAAAACCGGATAAACCGCGAAAAACCCGGACAAGACGCAAAGGCCGGGAAAAACCCGGACAAACCGCGAAACACACGCAAACAAGACAGAAACCTGGGCGACCGCGAAAACCCCGGATAAACCGCGAAAACCCCGGATAAACCGCGAAACACGCGCAACCCCGGCAGGAAATTATGCCCGATAAAAACGCGGACCATCAACCGAGTCTTCCCGCAGCGCTTTGGACTGCAGGGGGCCGCATAAAACCGATACAAAATTAAAGAAGGTGATATAAATGGCAAGAAAGCAATTTAAAACTGAGTCCAAAAAGCTCCTGGACATGATGATCAACTCGATCTACACGCACAAGGAAGTCTTCCTTCGCGAGCTGATCTCAAATGCCAGCGATGCGTGTGATAAGCTGCATTTCAGGTCGCTCACGGATGACAGCGTAAAGCTTAACCGCGAGGATTATGAGATCAGGATCGAGGTCGACAAAGAGGGCAGGACCATCACCGTAAGCGACAACGGCTGCGGCATGACGGCGGCTGAGCTTGAAAAGAACCTCGGTACTATCGCAAAGAGCGGATCTTATGAATTCAAGCAGGAGCATCCTGATTCGGATGA
>CAMOQY010000052.1 GCA_946623295.1 uncultured Lachnospiraceae bacterium
CGGCAGAGCAGCCGCTTTCCCTCTTCAAAGTTAGGGTCTTTTTGCCGATTTTTGAAAAAAGACCCGAGATTTCCCGGCCGAGCAGTAGCTTTCCCTCCCCAAAGTTAGGGTCTTTTCGCTGTTTTTAGAGAAAAGACCCGAGATTTTGCGGCAGTCCAGCCGCTTTCCCTCTCCAAAGTTAGGGTCTTTTTGCCAATTTTCAAAAAAAGACCCGAGATCTCCCGGCAGAGCAGTGGCTTTCCTTCTCCAAAGTTAGGGTCTTTTTGCCAATTTTTAAAAAAAGACCCGAGATTTCCCAGCAGAGCAGTGGCTTTCCCTCTTCAAAGTTCAGCTTCTTTCGCAAATTTCCAAAAAAAGACCCTGACTTCCTTCCGGGCAAGGACTGCCCATACTCAGAGTCAGGGTCTTTTAAACAAAATCCCGGCCTTCGCGGCCTTTGATCTTTTTTAGAATCCCGGCCTTCGCGGCCTTTGATCTTTTTTAATAAACTCAGGGCCATCCGGCCTTACAGCGAATACCGCATTCACATGCGAAGGATTGATCCCCCGCCTTTATTCCTCTCCGCGGTAGCGGCGGTCTCTGTAACCACGGTCATCCCTGTCGCGCTTCGGCGATACCACTACGTGGCGGTAAGGCTCCTCGCCCTCGCTGCGGGTGGTCACGTAGTGATCCTTCTGGAGCGTGCTGTGGATGATGCGGCGCTCATTGGGGCTCATCGGCTCAAGCTCCATCTCGCGGCGGTTCTTCTTGACCTTGCGGGCGATGTTCCTGGCAAGATTCACCAGAGTCTCCTCGCGGCGCTCGCGGTAATTCTCGATGTCGAGCCTGACTCTGATATGCTCATCGGTCGTCTTGTTTACAACGAGGCTCGTCAGGTACTGCAGAGAATCCAGCGTCTGTCCGCGCTTTCCTATCAGGATGCCCATATCGTCTCCGATAAGCTCGATATTCATTTCCTTTTCGAGCTCATTATATTCGAGCTCGATCTCGACCTCCATATTCATGGATTTAAAGACGTCCTTCAGGAAATCTATCGCTGTCCCTTCGATCGAAAAGCTCTTTTTTGCTCTGATGACAGCCTCGCGGCTGCCGATACCGAGCAGTCCGGCAGAACCCTTGTCCACCACCTCGTATTCTATCTCATCGCTGGTGGCTCCGAGATCGGCCTGCGCGTTTGCAAGCGCCTCCTCTACGTTTTTACCGGTATATTCCTTGAATTCCATATTTAACCTCTTTATTTCGTCGTCTTCTTCTCGTGCCTCTCGTTGTAGTCACGAACCATATTTGCCTTTGCCGCAAGCGAGCCCGGCGCCGCAGACCTGCTCCTGTAATAATCTGTGGAGGCCTTCATCTTTTCGTCGCGCTCCCTGAGCTGCTCTTCGGTCTTTTTGTTGTTCTCGGCATCAAGCTTGCGGGTGTTCATCGCCGCTTTTTCGTTGATGGGAGGCAGCCCCTTCTTCGCGCGCTTCTTATTCTGCTTTTCGATATTTGCCTTGATGATATCCTCGACGGGTATCTTGCTCATCTTTTTATTGATGACAAGCTGCTGCACGAGCATTACCGCGGACTGCACCACCCAGTAAACACCAAGGAAAGCGGGGAGAGTGAAGCCGATATACACCGTAAAGATCGGCATGAAATAAGTCATCATCTTCATGCTGCTGGCGCCGGGAGCATCGCTGCTCTGGGTCGCGGGCTGCATGAGTTTTGTGGAAAGCAGCTGAAAACCGCCGGCAAGAAGAGGAATAAGCCAGGCGAGATTGCCGAAAAGATCCGAGAAGCTCGTCAGACTCCAGGGCGAGACCTGAAGATCGATGTTTCCGAGCATGAAAAACGCAGTCTGGACTTCCTTGCTCTCTTTAAGGATCTCAGGCACATAGTAGCTGAAATACATGATGACCGGATAGAGGGCGAAAAGGAAAGGAAGCTGAATGAGCGAGGGCAGGCATCCCGCCGACATGGACGAACCGTATTTGTCGTAGATCTGCTGCTGCTCGGCCTGCATTTTGGCCATGGACGCCTGATCCCTGCGTCCCTGATATTTTTTCTGAAGGGCGTTGATCTCAGGCGTCATCAGAGCCTGAACCTTTGAAAATTTCTGCTGTCTGATAGTCAGTGGCAGCAGAAGCATCTTTGTGACTATCGTGAAAAGAACGATACAAAGAGTGATGCTGTAGATATTCATCGCCGCAAACAGCAGATAAATACCTCTCATGATAAAACCGAAAAGAACGGCGATCCAGCCGATGATAGGCCAGGTGCCTACTCCTCCGACCTCGCCGGAAAGCGCCGTAGCTATACCGCCTGCCGCGGCAGCTGCAGCCGCATCTGTGGCAGCGGCAGTCTCCTCAGACGCCGTCGTCGCAGCTTCGGAAGAAGCCGCCCCGGTAACTGCCTGAGCCGTAGCCGCTAACTTGTGAAAAAACATGTAATGATCCTCCTGATAGTTCCTTACGGAACGGGGTCAACACCGCCTTTTGACCAGGGATTGCATCTCAGGATGCGCCACAGCGCAAGAGCCCCTCCTTTGAGCGCTCCGTATTTTTCGATAGCCTGAGCGGCATATTCGGAGCATGTAGGGGTATATTTACAGCAGCTGTATCTCTTCATGGGAGAGATATGCTTCTGATAGAGACGAACGAGTTTAAGCAATAGCCTTTTCATATATTACTGATCTGAATAGACGTTCAGATGGATGCCTGCGCTTAAAACAGCTCTTTGCAATTCCCGGTAGCCGGACGATCCTGCTGCCGGACGCGCTGCGATCACGATATCGCAGCCTTCTTTCCACCCGTCCGGGTGCGTACGAACAGCCTCTCTTATGCGGCGCTTTACAAGGTGCCGCACCACGCTGTTCCCGACTTTCTTGCTGACAGAGATTCCCACTCTGCTCTCCTGATCACGGCCTCTTTCGAATATGTACATGACGAGAAGCCTGTTCCCGTAAGACCTGCCCTGCCGGTAGGCCCGTCCGTAATCAGCTGATTTCTTTAACGATACGAATCTGTCCATTGGAATACACAGAAGAAAAAAGCTGCGTTGTATGCCGCAGCTTTATATCGCGATCTTCTTCCTGCCTTTGGCTCTTCTGGCGGATAATACCTTGCGGCCGCCCGCTGTAGCCATCCTGGCTCTGAAGCCGTGAACTCTGGCATGTACTCTCTTTTTGGGCTGGAAAGTCATTTTCATGACGTATTTCCTCCTTTCCTGGATTTATAAACAAGCTATGATATTATATGTTTTGGCGCTTTTTTCGTCAAGGACTTTTTTATCCACATAAAATATGTGGAAAACTCCTGTTTTGTATGTTTTTATCCACCGTTATACACAGGTTTTTCACCGAATTAACAGGTCGTTGACAGGTTTTCACCCAACTTTTCCACTTTTTGTTGATAAAATGTTTATAACTTTTGAATTTTCCACAGTTTAATTCTTGCAAAAAAGCTCTCTCTGCTATATAATATCATAGCTTATTATCTCTTTTTTCAGGAGAAATATTTATGATAGACCTTATAAAAGAAAAATGGCCTGAAATACTCCAGTCGGTAAAGACAGAGCGCGATATGGCCGATCCCTCATTCAATACATGGCTCAAGCCGCTCGTACCGCTTTCCGAGGAGGGCGGCGTACTGACCATACTCTATCCGGGCGAAAAATTCGGCGTGGACTATATCTCCAGGAGTTATTCCACCTTTCTTAAGGGCGCGATCTTAAACGTCACCGGCAGGATGTGCGACGTGCGTATAGTTTCCGCTCAGGATAATACCCAGAGCGCCGCTCCCGCTCCCCGTACCGTTACCGGGATAAAACTCAACACTCACTATACATTTGATACTTTTGTCGTCGGCAACAGCAACAAGCTTGCCCACGCGGCCTCGCTCGCCGTCGCAGAGGAGCCCGGCCAGAGCTGGAATCCTCTTTTCATCCACGGCGGAGTGGGTCTCGGCAAGACTCACCTCATGCAGGCGATAGCTCTCTTTGTCCTCAAAAACAATCCTTCCGCGAAGGTCCTCTACACCAGCTGCGAGAATTTCAACAACGAGCTCGTAGACGCCATCCGCAATAAAAACGGCTTTACGACGTCGGATTTCAGAGAAAAATACCGCACTGCCGATATTCTGATAATAGATGATATCCAGTTTCTCATGAAGGGCGAGTTTATCCAGGAGGAGATATTCAACACATTTAATTCCCTCTTTGAGTCAAACAGGCAGGTAGTCTTTGCGAGCGACCGCGCGCCCAAGGAAATGAACAATATCGACGACCGTATTACCTCCAGATTCCTCTCCGGAATGACTGCCGAGATAACCGCTCCCGACTACGAGACCCGTATCGCCATCCTCAGAAAAAAAGAAGAGCTCGAAGGCTACAATATAGATAATGAAGTGATCTCGTATATCGCTTCCCAGGTCAAATCAAATATCCGCGAGCTCGAGGGCGCGCTTAAAAAAGTTCACGCTTATTCCGAGCTTACAAAAAGAGAAGTGACCATTGATCTTGCCGAGGAGATCCTCAAGGATCATGTAAGCCGTACAGAGACTGCGATAACCTCTCAAAAGATAATAGAAGTAGTCGCCGATCACTTCGGGCTGCGTACCTCTGATCTGACCTCAGAAAAGAGAAACAAGAGCCTCGCCCACCCGCGCCAGATCGCAATGTATCTGTGCTGTGATCTTGTTTCCGAGTCGCTGATATCCGTCGCGGGCGCCCTCGGAAAGAAAGACCATTCCACAGTCATCTACGGTAGGGATAAAATTAAAAGAGAGCTCGAAAATGACGAAAACCTTAGAAATACTATCGATGTAATAAAAAAGAAGTTGTCAGGCTGAGTCGATAAGTCTGTGTAAAAGTATGTAGAATCCACGTTGATAAATTGTTCATAAGTAAGACTTTTCCGGTCCTCGTGTTTATAAACATTTTATTCAGACCTTTTTTACACACCTTCCACAGAATTACTGACATAAAAATGTACGTGGCTGCGCGGAAAAATACATTTATCCCCGTTTTCCACAGACCTACTGCTTATACTTCTAATAAATTAATAAATATATCCATGCAATGGAGAAAGGAATCATCATGAAGATCACTTTCACAAAGAACGACCTCCTGGAAGCTACAAATACGGTCATGAAAGCCGTATCAGTAAAAACTACGATGCCCATACTCAGCTGTATATTGATAGATGCATCGGATTCTGAAATCAAAATGACAGCCAACGACATGGAGCTGGCCATCGAGACCAAGGTAAAGGGCACAGTTTCAGATCCCGGAAAGGCCGCTGTCGACGCCAAGCTTTTCTCCGACATCATAAGAAAGCTTCCTGACGGAGACGTTATCATCGTCAGTGAAAATGACAAGATATCCATAAAATGCGAAAAGGCTCATTTTAATATAGCCGGCAGAAGCCCGGAGGATTTTGTCAGCCTGCCTGTCTTTGATACAAAGGATTATATCTGCATATCCGAATTCACTCTCAAGGAAGTCATAAGACAGACCATATTCTCCGTCGCGCAGAATGACAACAACAAGATCATGACCGGCGAGCTCTTTGAGATAAGCGGCGACACCTTAAAGGTCGTCTCCCTCGACGGACACCGCATCTCCATTAGAAATATAAAGCTGCGCGATACATATGAGGACCGCAAGGTGATCGTTCCCGGAAAGACTCTTACCGAGATAAGTCGCATCATCCCGGGAGATGCCGAAAAGGATGTGTATATCTTCTTCAGCAATAATTACATTATTTTCGAATACGGAGAGACTATCGTTCTTTCAAGACTTATCGACGGTGAATATTTCAAGGTCGACAGGATGATCTCAAACGATTATGAGACAAAGATCACTCTTTCCCGCAAGGATATCCTCGACACCATCGAGAGAGCTATGCTGCTGGTAAGAGAGACGGACAAAAAGCCCATTATCTTTAAGATCTCCGACGAAGGGATGGAGGTCTCAATGAATACTGTCATCGGCGCCATGAAGGAGGACGTCGAGACAGAAAAGAGCGGAAAGGATATTATGATCGGCTTTAATCCGAGATTTCTTCAGGACGCCTTCAGAGCCATAGATGATGAAAAGATAGATATCTACATGATGAATCCCAAGTCGCCCTGCTTTATCAGAGACGAAAACGGAAGCTATATTTATCTGATACTGCCGATCAACTTTATAGCGTAAGTATGAAGGAGTTTAAAATAAAAGACGAATATATAAAGCTTGGCCAGCTGCTTAAGGCGGCGGGCTTGGCTGAGAGCGGAGTTTTGGCCAAGGAGCTTATTCTTGACGGAAAGGCTGCGGTCAACGGTGAAACAGACACGCGCAGAGGCCGCAAGCTTTTTCCCGGTGATATCGTCAGCTGTGAAGGAGAAGAAATCAAGATAGTATGATCCTTACTTCTCTCGCGGTAGAAAATTACAGAAATTACGAAAGCGCGCTCTTTGAGTTTTCCGCAGGCACGAATGTGTTTTACGGGGACAACGCCCAGGGCAAGACAAACGCTCTCGAGGCAGTCTTTTTCTGCGGAACGGGAAAATCCCACAGACCGTGCAGAGACCGTGAGCTGATAAGATTCGGCGAGGAAGAGGGACATATCCGGCTGAAGCTCGTAAAGGACGGAGTTCCCCACAGGATCGACATCCATCTTCGATCATCCGGCAGAAAGGGGATAGCAGTAGACGGGGTACCCATCCGCAGGATAACGGAGCTTTTCGGACTGCTTAACGTCATTATATTTGCTCCGGAGGATCTGTCGATAATAAAAAATTCGCCTGCCGCGCGGCGAAGCTTTATGGATATAGAGCTCTGCCAGCTTGACAGCATATATACATCAAATCTGATAGCTTACAACAGAGTCATCATGCAGAAAAATAAACTGCTGAAGACTCCGGATGAGGAAACGCTGAGGAGCACCCTGCCCCTCTGGAACGAACAGCTCGTCAGATACGCGGCGCCGGTCATAAAGAGACGCAGACAGTTTATAGATGAACTCAAGGTAATAACCGGACGGGTCCACGGCGGGATAACGGGCGGCGAGGAAAAGCTGAGTTTGATATATGAGCCTAATACCTTAGAGGACGAGCTGGAAGAAAAGCTCAAAAACGGCATGCAAAAGGAGATATGGTCGGGATCCAGCCAGTACGGACCTCACCGCGATGACCTTGGCTTTGAGATAAACGGGGTGGATGTAAGGGCCTTCGGATCACAGGGCCAGCAGCGCACGGCAGCTCTTTCTCTGAAACTTTCCGAGATAGAGCTTGTCAGACAAAAGACGCGCGATGATCCGGTCCTGCTGCTCGACGATGTGATGAGCGAGCTTGATATAAGCCGCCAGAAGAGACTGCTGAGCGAAATAAAAGGCATCCAGACAGTGATAACCTGTACGGGGCTCGAGGAGCTCACGGATAAAGATTTCTGTGTGGATAAAGCCTTTCTGATAGAAAAAGGAAAAGTTATCAAAGAAACGAATATAAGAGAAAATGGAGAAAAAGCATGAGTAATGAAAAGCTTGGAGCCGTAGAAAACGACTACGGGGCGGAACAGATCCAGATCCTCGAAGGACTGGAGGCAGTAAGAAAGCGTCCCGGCATGTACATCGGTACGACTTCGTCCAGAGGACTTCACCATCTGGTCTACGAGATCGTGGATAACGCGGTGGATGAGGCCCTTGCGGGCTTTTGTTCCGAGATACTGGTCGTCATCAATAAAGATAATTCGATCACGGTCGAGGATAACGGACGCGGCATCCCCGTAGGCATGCATCCCAAGGCCGGGATACCTGCGGTCGAGGTCGTATTTACCGTCCTTCACGCCGGCGGAAAGTTCGGCGGCGGAGGATACAAGGTCTCGGGCGGACTTCACGGCGTCGGCGCCTCGGTCGTCAACGCACTTTCGGACTGGCTGGAGGTCGAGATCTTCCACGAGGGCAACGTCTACAAACAGCGCTACGAGAAGGGCAACACGATCACCAAGCTCGAGATCGTCGGCCCCTGCCCCAAGAAAAAGACCGGCACCAGAGTCACCTTCAAGCCGGACGGCACCATCTTCGAGGACACGGTCTACGATTTTGAGACGCTCAAGACCAGGCTCCGCGAGACGGCCTTCCTGACGAAGAACCTCAAGATCGTCCTGAAGGACACCCGCGAGGCCAAGAAGGAAGTCACCTTCCAGTACGAGGGCGGCATCAAGGAATTCGTCGTCTACCTCAACAAGAGCAAGACGCCGCTCTATGACCGCGTCATCTACTGCGAAGGCATCAAGGACAAGGTCTACGTCGAGGTCGCCTTCCAGCACAACGATTCATACAACGAGAGCACGTTCAGCTTCGTCAACAACATCATCACCCCCGAGGGCGGCATGCATCTGACGGGCTTCCGCAACGCGATCACAAAGACGTTCAACGACTACGCGCGCAAGAACAAGCTCCTCAAGGAAAAGGACGAGAACCTCACCGGCGACGATCTGCGCGAAGGCCTGACGGCCATCATCAGCGTCAAGATCGAGGATCCCCAGTT
>CAMOQY010000053.1 GCA_946623295.1 uncultured Lachnospiraceae bacterium
AGCAAAGTCATCGCGCTGACCTTTGATGACGGTCCCTCTACAAATACCCCGTCCTCCACGAGCCGTATTCTCGACGTTCTGGAGAAATATAACGCAAAGGCGACCTTCTTTGTGCAGGGGATCCAGCTCACGTATGCGGAGTTCAAGGACCGCAACTGCGCTATAGTAAAGCGCGAGGCGGAGCTCGGCATGCAGATCGGATCGCACAGCTTTGATCATCCCGACTTCAATAAAAAGGACGCTGCCGAGATCCAGTCGCAGATAGACAAATCGATCCAGCTCATCAGCGACGCTGCCGGAGGATACGACGTAAAGATCATGCGAACTCCCTACGGCGCGCAGAAGCAGCACGTGCTCGACGCGATAGATATGCCGATCATCCTCTGGAACATCGATACGATGGACTGGGACACAAAGGACGCCGACAAGACTTACCAGGCTATTATGGACAATGTCAAGGGCGGCTCTATCGTGCTGATGCACGACATCTATCAGGCCACCGCTGATGCCGTGGAAAAGGTAGTGCCGGCTCTCATCGATAAAGGCTACAAGCTTGTAACGATCGACGAGCTTTTCCGTCTCTACGGTCAGGAGCTCAAGCCCCACACCGTATACGCCAGAGCAAAACGGCCTGAGTAAAGGCGCAGAGCGCCGCCCGTTTCGCCGCGGGGCCTGCCCCCTCTCATGCGGCATATCCAGGCCGGCATCCCGCCGGCAGACAGAATAAAAAACTCCGCAGCGTGTCAGCAGACACAGACTGCGGAGTTTTTTAAGTTCTTTAAATCATTATCTCCTGACCCAGACGTCGCGGTAGTAGAGGCCGTCGCAGTCGTCCGGCGAGACGAACAGATCGATCTGATTGTATCCGACGCCCGTATCCTCGGCCACAAAAGTTCCGAATCCGGAAACCTTCACCTCGGTACCTATCGGGATCTGCGAGGACTTTACGGCGCAGGTATGCCACTCCTTGGCTTTTGCTCCGCTGTAGGTGGAGCGGCTGCCGGCAGGGCTGTTGCAGTTAACGCAGTAGAACGTCACGCGGAATTTGCCAAGATACGTCCAGCCCTCGGAATCAGTGCTTCCGACATTTGAAGAGCTGCCTGAGCCCGAAGAGCTCTTTGAGCTTGAAGAACTTGACGAGCCTGACTTTTTAGCCTGCTCGCGGGCCTTTTTCTTTTCGGCGGCGATCCTTGCGGCTTCCTTTGCCGCCTCTTCCTCCGCCTGCTTTTTCTCAGCGGCGATCCTGCGCGTCTCGACAAGCAGGTCTATGGCGTCCTGGATCTTTTCCTCGTCTGTCAGCGATTTCCCGGCAAAGAGGCCCTCGGTCACTGAAATATATTCCGAGTGTATATAGCCGTCGCTTGCCGCTGTCAGCTGGACCTTTACGTAATCATTCTCGTATCCCAGGACTACAAAGCCCTCTCCCTTTTCCAGATCGACGGCCTTGTTTGAATCCGACGTTGCCTTTTCATAGGCGGTGCATTCGCACACGGTCATCGCCACTCTGGGCTTCATGGTCTCATAGAGGGAATCCGCCAGCTCTCCCGTGACTACGTACTTGCTCACGACCCAGCCTGAGACAGAACCCGAGCTGACGTACATCCACTCGCCTTCATCTCCGAAGAAGTTGCGGATGATGACGCCGCTGTTCTGATAGATCTTTCCGACGATCTGGGCGTCTCCGTCAGGCTCTTCGCGCACGTTCAGGGAGCGTGAAACGTTCACCACTCCTATGGTGCCTATGAGCGCGTATCTGCCGCGGTATTCGCGCAGCTGCGCCTGGTCCATCATGCTCTCCGCGGAAAGCTCCTCTCTGAGAGCGGCGACCGTCGTGACCGGAACGAACGGTGCGCGGGCCTCGAGCTCCTCAAGGTTCACCGACGCCGAGAAATTCGCGATCTTCGCTCCGACCTCGTCCCTGTTGATACCGCTCGCCTCATATGGAGGAACGGTAGGCGTCAGCGCCGCGCCGATACCGGCGGCGTTGATGCCGGAGGCCAGGGCCGTCGAAGTGTAGTTGGCGGTTACTAATACTGCGGCCATTACGCAGGCCGTGATGCATGTGATTCTCTTAAACATCTTCCCAATTTTGACGAAATTATTTCGAACTGTTACACAATTGTTACAAATTTCCAATGGGAAACGCAGTATATCACCTAAAAAAAGATTTGTCAAGTTTTTGTATTTTTACTCCACGTCCCGAAAGCACCTCACCCTTACCGTTCCGGAGCTGTCTGCGCAGGTCGTGACAGCGCCGCGCCAGGCCGTGCAAAAGACCGCCGAGCCGGCTTCTCCGAGCCTTTCAAGGGTCTCCGGAGCCGGATGTCCGTACAGATTTCCGCGTCCGGCAGAGATGACCGTCTCCGCCGGAGAGGCGAAATCGAGAAACTCCCTTGTGCTGCTGAAACGGCTGCCGTGGTGAGCGCATTTAAGATAGTCAACGGATTTCCCGCCGGTTGACCAAAGGTCCGCCTGTTCAGAGAGTTCCGACTCGGCGGCGGCGCCTATATCTCCGCAAAACAGCGCCGAAAAATCCCCGCAGACCATCTCCAGCACCATTGAGTTTTCGTTCTGATCTCCGGCAAACTGCCCGTGCGCAGGCGAAAGGACCCTGAACGTCATCTTCCCCGCATACAGCTCATCGCCTTTTTCGAGGCAGATGAGCACTGTACCGGTGCTCTCCGCCGCGGCTCTGACACCGTCCCAGCACGGATCATCAGCTGTTCCCGCCGGTATGGCTACAGCGCCGACCGATATTTCCGGATCTGCGAGGATACCGCCGAGTCCGTTTACGTGATCGTTGTCCGCGTGACTGAGGAAAATGACGTCCACCCGGTCCGCGGCGGAATACTTCAGAAACGGAAGGATCACGCTTCCCGCAACGTCGCTCTTGTCGCTGCTTCCGCAGTCGATGATCACGGTGTTCCCGCTGCCGTCCATGATGACGGTCGAATCCCCCTGTCCCACGTACAGCGCCGTAAGGCTCAGCCCGCCGGGCGCCCTGAAGAAAACTATGACGGGAATTGCGAAAAGACACAGCAGATACCTGATCTTTGCCTTTCTGTCATCTTTCCGTCCGAGGCGCAGCAGCGAAGGGAGAGCCGTAACGATCGCGCACAGGACCACTGCGGCCCACCCCGGATCCCCTGTGACGATCATAGTCCCCCTGAGACCGGAGACCGCGGTACATATATCTATGAGAAAACTGAAAGCATAATGCGCCGCTCCCGCAAAGAAAACACCTGCCGCGGCCCAGATTAGCCCGGCGGCCGCACCGGCGGCTGCCGAGGCCATAATCACGGTCATCAGCGGAAGAGCCAGAAGATTAAGCAGCATCCCAAGCAGCGATACCGAATAAAAATTGTGGGCGGTAAAGGCGAGCGAAGATATCCACACGGAAAAGCTCAGCGCCCCCGCCTCGAGCCCTTTAAGCAGCGGCGGACTGATCTTCTTCCCTTTTCCGGCCTCGCGGATAAGTCCGGAGAGCTGCGGATAGAGGAGGCCGATCCCGGCAATGGCGGAAAACGACAGCTGGAATGCGCCGTCAGCTATGTACAGGGGCTGCCTGACGAGCATCAATATCCCCGCAAGCGCCATAGCCGAGAGCAGATCATACGTCCGCCTGAAGAGCGGCGCGATGAGCGATACGGTAAACATTATCAGGGCCCGCCCGGCGGAGGGTCCGGCGTCGAGCACTGCCATATAGATCAGGAGAACGACCTCCGCTCCGCCCGCGCAGACGGGATACGGGAGGCGTAGCCTGCGCAGAAAGCGCATTACCGCTCCGCCCAGCAGCGTGAGATGAAGTCCGCTTACAGAGAGAATATGCGCTATGCCTCCCAGCCTGAACACTTCGTAGGTCGCATCCTCCAGTCCGCTGCGGTCGCCCAGCAGCACCGCGCGCATCAGCCCCGCCTCGTTTTCATCAGCCGCGACGCTGTCTATGGAATCCGAGAGCCGGCTGCGGATCCGCCAGGCAAGAGCACGAGCGGAAAAGCCTGCTTTTTTCTCTATCTCGGGCGGCTTTTCGGCCCTGATCCTGAAATCTATTCCCGAGGTGCGGTAGTAGAGCCTGCTGTCAAACTCGCCCGGATTGTCAGGCAGAGGAAGCTTCTCCAGCCTCCCGCTCACTCTGACCTCGTCACCCGCCTCCGCCTCTCCGGCGCCGGGAACACTGACCAGTATCCCACGGCAAAACAGGGACTCTCCGTCTGAGACTCCCTCTCTTGTACCGGGAAAGACCCGGCAGGATACCAGCGTTATCATTTCCCCGTAGCCGGTATTCCTGATCTGTAAAACTGTACCTTCTGCGTATGCCCGGATGCTCCCTTCTCCCACCAACGTATCCAGCCGGCTCTCACGGAAAAGAGGAATACCGAGATTGAAGGCCACTGCCAATCCAAGGGCTAAGACTCCAAAAGCCCATATCAGCGGCCTGCGAAACATTTATACCTTTCTGCCGGCGGAGATCGCAGCTCCCCTCCCGGCGGAGTCCGTCACTGCTCCCCGGTCAGCGCGAGCTCGCTTTCCACCAGCATCTCATTGTATGCAAACGGCTGCGTAAAACTGATCTGTCCCATCGGCATACTGATCTCGCTGACTCCGTTTACGGTGATCTGGACCGAATTGACCGATTCCAGTTCCATCAGCGTATTTACTATGGAATAGACTGCCACGTCATCGTGCGGGGTGGCAGGTTCTTTTATAAGCTTGTCATCTATATTTACGTAGCAGACGCCGTCCTTGATATTGATCCCGAGGACTGTCATGCCTGACGGTATCACGGCCGTGAGACGCGTGCCTTCCGGCAGGACCGCTCCGCTTGCGGCCGGCCCGGATATAAGCTTTTCAAGCACCGCTCTCTCTATCGCCGTAGAGCTTCTGTAGGCGATCGGGACCTTGACCTTTATCAGCCTGTCGCCCGCCGCGTTTCCGAAATACATGTTTACTTCGCTCTCCCGGTAATCCTCGGGGTCATCTACGGCGTTGTTTACAAAACGGCTCGTCCTGAGGATGCCCATTACGGTCCCGTTCGAGTCGGTCACGGAGGTCCCGTTGAGGTTTATCTGCAGTCCGCTCACCTTTTCGAGCTGAGCCGCTGCACGCACCGCTCCCGAATAAAACATAAGAAGCCTGCCTGCGCTCTCCCCCTCCAGACTGCCCTCAAGATCGAGCACGAGAATGTCGCCCGAAAAGCCCAGGTCCTTTATGGTGACTCCCTGGGGGATTATGGAGACGGCCTGCTCCTCCGAAACGTTCAGCATGCTTTCGAAAAACTCTTTCGCAAGCTCAAGCCGACTGCTTGACTTGCCCTCGTAGGAGTACGGAATGAGCTTCGACGCCTTTGCCGTAGTGTAATAAAGAGTATATCCGCCTTCGGCGCCGCTCCCCCCGCAGGAGACTGCAGCAAAGCACAGGACAGCGAGGAACGCGGCGAGAAGCGCTTTTTTGATGATCGATTTATGATCAGTTCTCATCTCCTGCCTCCTGTTCCTCGATGATCCGGAGGACTTCCTCCTCCAGCTCGGTATCTTCTTTTTCGAGGATCTCTTCGATCTCCTCTTCTGAAAACTCCTCAGGCTTTTCTCTGTATTCAAGCGGGACCTTGATCGAAAATACGCTGCCCTCTCCCGGAACGCTGCTCACGGTAATGCTGCCGTGGTGCATGTTTATGATCTGTTTGGAGATCGCCAGACCCAGGCCCGTACCTCCGGCCTCGCGCGATCTGGCTTTGTCTACTCTGTAAAAACGCTCAAAAAGATGCGGCAGGGCGTCCTCCGGTATCCCTATTCCGTCGTCCTCGATACTGATATAGAAGAAATGATAATCCGCATCCAGCCGTACCTTAACATGGCCGCCCTGACGGTTGTATTTAATGGCGTTTTCAGTCAGATTTGTTATAACACGACCCATTTTAGGCTCATCAAATGCCGCTACGACAGGTCTGACGCTTTCAAAGGCCACATCCACCTCTGCCGCGCGCGCCAGGGGGCTGAGCCTGCGCAGCATCCCCTCAAGCCATGTGTTTACGTCGACCTCGCTGATATTCAGCGGGATATTGCCTTCCTCAAGGCGGACCATCGAGAGCAGATCGTCTATGATATTGCTCTCCCGTTCAAGCTCCTTTGAGATGTCCTGCATGAATTCCTGGTACATCTCCACCGGAGCGCCTTCCATGCTGTTGAGCGAATCCGCAAGAACGCGGATAGACGTGATGGGCGTCTTAAGCTCATGCGAGACGTTTGAGACGAATTCGCGCCTGGACCGGTCAAGAGCCTGGGCCCGGCCAAGCGTCTTGTTGACGAGCTCGCTTATCCTGGCCGTTTCGGAGTAGGCGTTTTCTTCTATCCTGTCCGCCGTGCCCTGCTGGGCCTTGTCAAGCTGGGCTACAAGTCTTCTGTACGGCTTGAATACATAGATCGTCACCAGCAGAGCCACCATGGCGGCAAGGAAAAACACTGCCAGCCACAGCAGATAGCTCTGATTCTGAAGCTGGGAAAGGCTTGTGATGCGCCGCGACATATCCACCGTGACAAGGATCGATCCCTTGAGCACGGGGTGGTAGACCGGCTCGGCGCTGCCGTCTATCTCGTCCACGGAAGTATCGATCTCGGTCTCCGTGACGCTGTAGATAGGCATAGCCACCGCAAAAGTCTTGTTTTCGCGGTCAAGCTGGCTCGTCGTCTCTCCGGCAAGAGCAAGGATAACATACTCGGAAACATTGTAGCGTCCGCGGTCCACGTTATAGGTGTCTTTTATGATACGGCCCGCGCTGTTGGTTATCTGCACGCGGCCATCCCAGATATCCGCTATCTGGTCTATCACCGCATTCATTTCCGAGCTGCTGTATTTATTGATGTAATCGTCGTTCTGGAGCTGATCCGCCATGATAAGGACCTGGCTCTGCATCTCTATTGCAGCTGAATCCAGATCCTTTGAGATCGCCGACCCGACAAGCGCCATGCTGACAAATACCGTCGGCACAACGCTGATCAGTATGATTATAAGAGAAATGACCAGCCTGAGGCTGATTCTGTGTTTGCGTACTGCTTCCATCAGAGATAAAGACGTCAGTCCTTATAGAAATATCCGACTCCCCACTTTGTGTATACGTATTTGGGCTCCGCGGGATTCTCCTCTATCTTTTCGCGGAGTCTGCGCACGTGTACGTCCACCGTGCGCACGTCGCCCGGGTATGATTCACCCCAGATGAGTCCGAGAAGCTGCTCGCGGCTGTATACTTTTCCGGGATTCGTAACAAAAAGCTCAAGAAGATCAAACTCTTTTGCCGTAAGATTAACCTCGCGTCCGGCGACAAAAACCCTGCGGCTGTCCACATCGAGCCTCAGGTCCCTGACCGCAACGCTGGTGCCTCCCGCAGCTCTCTCGCTGCGTATGCGGTTGCGGCGGATGATCGCCTTGATCCGGGCCTTGACCTCGAGAATATTGAAGGGCTTGGTGATGTAGTCGTCCGCGCCGTATTCCAGGCCGAGGATCTTGTCCATGTCGTCGTTTTTGGCAGTAAGCATGATGATCGGCACATCGGAGGTCTCCCTGACCTCGCGGCATACCTGCATACCGTCCTTTCCGGGGAGCATTATGTCAAGGAGGACCATGTCGTATCTTTCCGACATGATCTTTTCATAGGCTTCCTCACCGTCGTAGGCGCAGTCCACCTCCATCCCGTCCTGTTCCAGGCTGAATTTGATGCCCTTTACGATGAGCTTTTCATCATCCACTACCAATACTTTAGCCATACCTGCTCCTCGCCGCACAGCCTCAGGCCGTGCGGCATCTGCTACCCGCCGGTCCTGATCCTGTCCTTTATCTTTTCAAAAGCGGCCTCCTTGATGCCGGAGACCTGCATTATATCGCTTATCTCGCCGAACGGTCCGTTTGCCTCGCGGTAGGAAATGATCGCCTGCGCCCTGGCAGATCCGATCCCCGGAAGCGTCATCAGCTCGTCCTCGCCGGCAGAATTGATATCCACCAGCGCCGAAAGAGCGGCCGCCTGCGACCGTCTCAGCGACTCCGATTCCTCGCGCGAGGGCACCCTGATCTGCATACCGTCTTCCACGGGCAGAGCGAGATTCAGGTAGTCCCTGTCCGCTTCATCGGAGAAGCCTCCGGCAGCCTCTATCGCATCGCCTATCCGGCTGCCCTGGGGAAGTCCGTAAACTCCGGGCTGTACTACTTCGCCGCAGACATGCACGGCTACCGGGACGCCGGCAGTCACACTTTCGCCGGACGCCTCGCTATCGTGCGAGCCGGCCGCGTCTTCCCGTGCGTCCGTCAGGCTCTGCTGTTCGCCGGACGGCCTGATAGTAACGCCATCCTGCGACCTGCCCCGCGCAAGAATAAACAAGACTCCCGCCGCGACGCAGCAGAGTCCCAGAACGATCTTAAAAAGCTTGCTGTAATTCATACCTCACTCCTTTGTAGAGCGAGGATTTATCTGTCGTAATAATTCTATTTGAATATTAAGAAAATTGCAAGATTATATTACGCA
>CAMOQY010000054.1 GCA_946623295.1 uncultured Lachnospiraceae bacterium
GTAACGCTGCGGATATGATCGGTGATGAGACGGAGGCTGATATCCTTCTTCTCATCGTCGTTGTACTTTACTTTGGCCAGCGAGGCCACCTCATCGAGCAGAGCCTTTATAGTATCGATGCTGAAGATCGAGTCGACGTTTTGGACTACTACCGCAAGTCTCTCGAGGCCCATTCCGGTATCGATGTTTTTGTTTGCAAGCTCGGTATAATTGCCCTTGCCGTCGCCGTCAAACTGCGTGAAGACGTTGTTCCAGATCTCCATATAGCGGTCGCAGTCGCAGCCTACGGTACAGGTGGGCTTGCCGCAGCCGTACTCCTCGCCGCGGTCATAGTAGACCTCAGAGCAGGGGCCGCAGGGGCCGGCGCCGTGCTCCCAGAAATTATCCTCCTTGCCGAAACGGAATATCCTCTCGGCAGGGATGCCTATCTGCTTGTTCCAGATCTCAAATGCCTCGTCATCGTCCTTGTAGATCGAGGGATAAAGCCTTTCGGGCTCAAGTCCCACGACCTCCGTCAGAAACTCCCATGTCCAGGCAAGAGACTCCTTTTTGAAGTAATCTCCGAAGGAGAAGTTTCCGAGCATCTCAAAGAAAGTGCCGTGACGCGCGGTCTTGCCGACGTTCTCTATATCGCCTGTGCGGATACACTTCTGGCACGTGGCCATACGTCTGTTCGGAGGGATCTCCTGCCCCGTGAAATAAGGCTTTAAGGGCGCCATTCCCGCGGGGATCAGCAGCACCGAATTATCATTATGCGGAACCAGCGAATAGCTGCCCCTTGCAAGATGTCCCTTGCTCGCAAAAAAGTCCAGGAACATTTTGCGAAGCTCATTAACTCCGTAATACCTCTTAGCCATTTATATATCCTCCAAAATAATATCTTCTATCAGATCGCTGCCATCGGCCGCAGCCGTGGCCAGCTTGTCGCATCGTTCGTTTTCCGGGTGACCCGCATGGCCTCTGACCCACAGCCAGGTGATGCTGTGAGGCCCTGCGGCCTTTAAAAGCCTCTTCCACAGGTCAACGTTCTTTACTCTCTCCTTACCTCTCTTCCATCCCGCGGCTATCCATTTTTCAAGCCAGCCCTCATTAAAGGCTTTTACCAGATAGGAAGAATCAGACGTAAGCGTAACGGCGCACGGCCGGTTAAGCGCTTCCAGAGCGGCTATCGCGGCCATCAGCTCCATGCGGTTATTCGTGGTTTTGACATAGCCCTGCGACAGCTCTTTTTCGTGGACGGTCCCGGCGGAGTCCACAAACCTGATCACGGCGCCGTAACCTCCGGGGCCGTCAGGATTACCTCTGGCTGAGCCGTCTGTAAAAATATCGACCTTTGTCAAATCATTCCTCCGTATTCCTTACGCTCTCCGCAAGGCTGAGCGTGCTCAGATCATCAAAGACGGTATAAAACTCCGTAAGCTGTCTGCTGTCATCAAAGACGACCCTCGAAGGACTGTAGATATACGCTACCTGCCTCTGGTATACGGGGAACTCGATGACAGCGTCCATGACGATATTGTAGAGCGCGGGATATCCCTCCGAAGGGAGGGTGGCGCCGGACGTTATGGATGCGATCAGAGCATCGGCGGCAGCATCCGAATAACCGTAATAATTATTCTTTCCGTCGGTCGAGTAGAAATCAGACGGCACGATGGATGCCGTGGAGCGTTCGGCTATCCACATGTCATAGCTCTTTCCTGCGAGAGCAAGTATAAACTCGTCGAGCTGATCAAAATAGGTGGGCTCAAGAGTAAAGCCAAGCTCGCTCATATCCGAGCCGAGTCTCTCAAACATATCCATCATGACGTGATCGTTAAGCTGGTATGAGGGGATAGCTATCTTGAGGGAGGTGGGGTGAAGATCATCCGCCACCGCGCGTCCTTCGGCATCGAAAGTGTAGCCGGCAGCGCCGAGCAGCGCCCTGACATTATCGAGCACGTTCGCTCCGGAAGCCGGGACGAAGCGCGCCTTATAGATATCCGACTTCTCATCGGGAGTAAAATATCCCGACGAGGATCCCGGATAGTAAATGACCTTTCCGGCGTTTCCGGCATTATCCGTCACAGCGCTCTCTCTGTAGGAGCCGAGCAGCGTAGCAATGGCTGTGCGGAGCGAAAGCCCCTTGTCTTCTCCCGCGGAAAGCTTTGCACAGTTAAATCCGAAATACTCATAGGACTGGTCATTGAAATAAACTGTCGAAATGACCGAGCCTCCGGCCGATCTGGAGTTCGCTTCCCTTATAAGTTCGATCTCGTCTCCGGTGAGCTTGATGAATGCGAAGTCGATGCTGCCTGCCTGGACATTGGCTATGCGGTCGGCGGAGACCACGTTGATGAATTTCAGGTCGGCAGTAGGCTTTTCGCCAAGCGTATAGTGTTCGTTCGGAACGAGCGTGACCACGCCGTTTTCTATGGAATCAAACACGTAGGGGCCATAGCCGAGGGGCGAACCGGAATGGGACTTGACTGCCGACACGTCTCCTCTCGTGACTCCGAAACGGCCCTCCTCGTAGCTGTACGAGGCCGCATCGCCGTAGAATCTGAGCGAAAGGACAGGGATATCGCAGATCTTTTTCATAAGGGCCTCGCCCTTTCCGAGCACTCTGACCGATACCGTCCATCCGTCGATCTTTGTGATACCGTCGATAGCCGGGACCTCGACGCCGCCCATGGTCTCGAGCTGCTTTTCGTACAGATACTTTTTGACCAGAGCATTCACGTCATTGTCCAGATATTCGACGCTGCCGTAGTAGATGCGGGCGATGGCCTTGTAATTCATGCCAAAGAGCGCAACGGTATCCTCCACGACCTCGTCAAAGGTCTTGCCCTCTCCCGAGTAGTCAGACTGGAGCGCGGTAGGGAAGAGCATGACGAAAAGCTCCTGAGCGGAGTTTCCGTATCCGCGCTCGACGTAGCGCTGCCAGTTCTCCTCGCAGAAAGCCCTTCCTTCCACAATGATGGGACGGATTATCTGGGTGTTTATAAGAGCACGCAGCTCCTCCGAAGGGTTATCGAGCGCGTCCGAAACGTTCTCGGACGTGATATTGATAAAAGGCGCCTGGCTGTTGTTGAGCTGGTAGGCCCTGATGCCGATTATGTTCTCGCCTGCGAGCGAATACCTGCCGCCGTACGAATCATCGCACAGGAAATAGTAGGTAAATATCAGATCGTCGGCCGTGATCACCGAACCGTCGGAAAACTTGCCGTCGTCCGAAAGCTTTATGGTATAAGTCGATATATCGTTTGCGGCGTCATATTCGCTGCTGATATCGGCAAGCCCTCTGTACGTATAGTCAACGCCCTTAAATGGGATCGTCCTGCCGGCAGAGATATCGGTAAGCAGAGCACCGCTCCTGTCATAGGAATAAAGCGTGGGCATGATAAGGGAGGCTATGAGCGAATCACCCTCTTCCTCCGCATACGGAGTGCTCAGATGTCCGGTGATAGTCCCCGTAGCCACCCTGATCACGGGCTCCGATTCGGGCGCCGGTACGGCCTCGGACCCGGATACCGGTTCCGTATCCGATATACTCTCCGTCGCAACGGTCTGCGAGCCCGCGTCCTGGGAGGACGGCTGCTCAGACTCTCCGCAGCCGGCAAGCGTAAAGATGAGGGCAGCCGCCATCACGGGAGCGACGATCTTTTTGACGTCCGGTCCGGATACGCTGACCTTATTGCCGAATTTGTTTTCATTGCCTGCCAGGAGCCTTTTTATATTGCTTCTGTGCTTTACGACGATGATCAGGGCGATCAGACCTACGATCGCCACGCACTCCCAGTATCTGCTTCCCTCGAGCCACATCCATCCGAGCGCCTTGAATACGAACCACTCGGCTAAAAAGAAAGTAGCTGCGACGATCGAGCCCAGTGAGACGTACCTGGTGAAGGCAACGATGATTATGAACAGGGCAAAGGCAACGAGCGCCATACGCCAGTCGATCACGAGCATCGCGCCAAGCGTTTCGGCAACTCCCTTGCCGCCCTTAAAGCCCATGTAAAAAGGAAAACAATGTCCTATGACGGCGCCGAAGGCCGCGTAGCACATATACACGTGAGTGAGCTGGGTATCATCCGAGCCGAACAAAAGACGGACCACAAGGCAGGCGATGGCGGCCTTGGCGGCATCCAGCAGAAAAACGATGATGCCCGTTTTCGTGCCGAGGACTCTGAACGCATTCGTAGTCCCCGAATTGCCGCTGCCGTGCTCGCGGATATCAATGCCCTTGAGCTTTCCCGCTATCAGAGCGTTGTGGATCATGCCGAATAAATAACCGATGATTATGCTTACGAGTCTTATGATCATTTCTCTTCACTTCTTTCTCTGATGATAAACCGGAGGGGCGTACCCTTAAAGCCAAAGGTCTCCCTGATCCTGTTCTCGATATATCTCGTATAGGAAAAATGCATGAGCTCCTTGCTGTTTACAAAAATAACGAAAGTGGGCGGCTTGATGGCGACCTGGGTGGTGTAGAGAAGCTTGAGCCGCTTTCCCTTGTCGGAAGGGGGCTGCTTCATGGAGACCGCCTCCGCTATGATCTCGTTGAGCACGCCCGTGCCGATGCGCATCGTCTGGCTGGCCATGATGCGGTCGATGATCTCATATATGCGGAAAAACCTCTGCCCGGTAACAGCCGAAATAAAGAGCACCTCCGCGTAGGAAAGGAACGAAAGCACCTCGCGGATACGCTTTTCCATATCCTTCATCGTGCGCTCGTCCTTTTCGACCTTATCCCATTTGTTTACGCAGATCAGAACGCCCTTGCCCCTGTCATGGGCTATCCCGGCGATCTTTGCGTCCTGCTCGGTAACGCCTTCGGAGGCGTCTATTACCAGCATCACGACGTCGGCGCGCTCCACGGCAGCCACCGCGCGGATCACGCTGTACCGCTCGATCTCCTGGGTGATATGGCTCTTGCGCCTGAGTCCCGCGGTATCGATAAATACGTATTCCTTTTTGTTGTATCTGACGGTGCTGTCAACGGCATCGCGGGTAGTACCGGCCACGTCGGATACGATGACGCGGTCCTCGCCGATCAGCTTGTTGACTATGGAGGATTTGCCTACATTTGGCTTGCCTATTATGGCTATCCTGGGCCTCTCGTCGGGCTCGCCCTCACCCGCTCTCGCGGGCAGCAGCGCGGCCGCGGCCTCCAGCATGTCGCCGAGTCCCAGCCTCGAGGCGGCCGAGATCGGAATGGGATCGCCGATGCCGAGATTATAGAACTCGTATACGTCGGGCATCATTTTCTCAAAGCTGTCGACCTTGTTTACGACAAGGAGCACGGGCTTGCCGGAGCGGCGCAGCATATCGGCGACCTTGGAATCCGAATCCACAAGCCCCTCCCTGACGTCCGTCAGAAAGAGGATCAGATCGGCGGTATCTATGGCGATCTGGGCCTGCTCTCTCATCTGGCTGAGGATTATATCGTGGCTGTCGGGCTCTATGCCTCCCGTATCGACTATGGTAAATGAGCGGTCGAGCCACTCGCAGTCGGCATATATACGGTCTCTAGTCACGCCGGGGGTATCCTGCACTATGGAGATGCGGTCTCCTGCAAGAACGTTGAAAAGCGTGGATTTGCCGACGTTTGGTCTGCCGACTATAGCTATGATTGGCTTACTCATCTGTACTTCCTTTGCTGCGTTTGTCCGAAAACAAAAAAACGCAAAAACCTAATTTAATAATATAACAGATTTCTGCGTTTTTTTCAAGTTTTGACGTAAAGATAAGCCCTCTTTCCGGGCAGGCGCGCCGGGCCTGCGATCAGAGCTGCTGAGAGTCGAAATGTTTTCCTGTGAGAACGCTCGATACAATCAGCGCTGCCGCGATGCACAGACCGCCAAGCGAAAAGCCCGGAAGCGAGGTGACTGCTTTGACGATACCCATGACCATGAGCCATACTCTGGCGCGGTGGGGATTGAAGTAATTTTCCGTTCCGGTCTGGACGCTCTCATAAACCGATTTGATAAAGCGGTGTACGGGGCGGACGGCAAAAACGGCAGCAAGAATATAAATGACGGCTGCGGCGATCAGAATAACGTGGATCCAGTTCATAAAAAATACAAGATATCCGCCGAGAAGATTCCTTAAGGCCGAAGACGAAGCCGATTCGATCTGCTCGAGAGCTCTGAGGATGAGATCACTGACAGAGTATCCATAACCGCTGATCACGGAGAGGAATATGCTGTAAAAAATGCCGAGAAGGATGAGCAGTCCGCCCGCGACCAGGAATATCACAAACGACGCAAAGACCGTGCCGCTGATGGACCTGATATTTTTCGGATCGGCATTTCCCTTTCTGGCAGCGGAATACGCCAGCCAGCAAAAGATCGTCAGAAGGATATTGATAACATCGAATCTGGCTGTGAAAAATCCAAGCCCCGTGCCGCATGTAAAGAGAATGCACACAGCCAGAAAAAGCTTGTCACCCAGCGCGCCAAGGACCCTCGGCGCGGCGCCGCGCGATACTCCGTTTACCGGATTTCCGCAGTGAACACAGAATTTTGAGCCATCGGGATTTTCCCCGCCGCAGACGTTACAATACATATCACAGACCTCCGTTTGTTTTTTTATCTGTCTGCCGGTTCGTATTCCGAATGACCGGCGCATATCTCTTCTTCTCCCATGAGCGAGCGCAGGAACGCCTCTCCGTCCTGGGCTATCGGCACTACTGGCCTGCCGATAAGCTGTTCGGCCTCCTCAAGCGTCATATCGTCAAGAAAAACGCTCTCGCCGCTGCGCAGCATATTGACAGTGATCAGGACCTTGTCGCCGAGAGCTCTGCCCGCAAGCTGACCTGTCAGATCCTGTCCGGTGATAAGCCCTGCTACGGTTATGAGCTCACCGAAAAAGTAATTGATGATCGGAACCACCTCGACGGAAACGTTCGGGAACTTAACGTTGAAGCGTTTTACGAGGCCTCTGAGCGTATCGGCTGCAAGCGTGCCCGTAGCTATCGTAAGCCTGCCGGACCTGTCATCGCCTTTCTGCGCTTCCAGCGCCTCCTCAAAATCATCGGTAAGCGAACGCAGCATGCCCACGCCGTTTTCGAGCTGAAGGTAGCCGTCATAGCGGTCGGCCTCCGGGATATCCCTGCCCGCAAGCAGATAAAACTCATCGCTGGCATGGATGAAGTGGAGCCCGTATTCGGGATACAGCCTCTCCTGCCACTTTTCCACAAGGTCTATCACCTCGCGGGCGCCATCGCGGGTAACGGGCGTAAGCTCCGGCAGTCCATCTCTGTATTTCGTAAGGCCGACGGGAACCACGGATACGCTCTCCATATGCGGCAGGTACCGGGCGAGCTCTTTTATGGTATAGTCCAGCGCATCCCCGTCGTTTATCCCCGGGCAGAGCACGATCTGTGCGTTCATGGTTATCCCGGCTTCATAAAACCTGTCGATGATGCGCAGGGACTGCCCCGCAAAACGGTTGTGGAGCATTTTGCACCGCAGCTCCGGATCCATCGTATGGATTGAAATATTTATAGGCGAGAGGTGATAATCGATGATCCTCTGTATGTCGTGCTCGCCAAGATTGGTCAGGGTGATGTAATTGCCCTGCAGAAACGACAGTCTTTCGTCGTCATCCTTGAAATACAGCGTCCTGCGCATGCCGGGCGGCATCTGGTCTATAAAACAGAATATGCATTTGTTGCGGCAGGAATGGTATTCATCCATGAGCCCGTCGTCAAAGACGATGCCCAGGTCTTCATCCGCGTCCTTTTCGACTTCAAAGACGCCCTCCTCGCTGCCGCGCCTGATAAGTATCGACAGGTATTCATCCTTGCAGAGAAAGCGGTAGTCCAGAACATCCTCTATCTGGACTCCGTTTATGGAAAGGATCATATCTCCCGCTTCAAGTCCGAGCTCATCGGCTATCGAGCCTGGGATTATACCGTCGATACGCTGGCTTTTATTCATCCCGCGGCTTCCTCTTTTTCTTCTTTGTTTACCTTGAGACGGGGCGCAAAGATCATAAGAAGAACTCCGAGAACAAATACGCCCACAGAGATAAACTGAGAGGTGCTGAGTACCCCTATCGAGCCCCTCGGATCATTGCGGAAAAACTCGATCAGGAATCTGCCGACGCCGTAGTTGATCATATACAGGGCGCCCGTGCGTCCGTGAGTTTTAAACCTGCGTCCGGCGATCACGAGGATCACCGCGTTGGCAAGATTGAGCAGCGCGGAGATCGGCTGAGTAGGTATAAGCGGCACTCCCGCAGGAGCATGCGAGCCGGCGGGGAATGTCACAGCGCACCAGGAATCGGTCTGCGATCCGTAGCAGCAGCCTGCGAGAAAGCACCCTACCCTGCCTATGGCCTGCCCCAGCGCTATAGGCGCGACCGCCATATCCAGATGG